>JACOSC010000136.1 GCA_016179055.1 Acidobacteriota bacterium | reverse complement strand
TCGTCTTATTGCGAGACCATGCGATCAATCTCGCGTGATCTTCTGGCGAACACGAAGGGACAGTGGATCTCCTGGACATAGGAACCTCCTTTACCCAGGAGCTTACCATTTATCTATTATTAATGCAACTAAGCACTAGCTGCTGTATCGATAGCATCGGTAAAGAATTGTTGTCTGACTGCTGATGGGGCATTTACCTGATAGGTTCCTCCTTCCATTAAGGCAATTCTATTTGCCGGGACTGGATAAATATCATTCATCATCCAATTAGCTAATGTAATTGTGTCACTGGAAATGTGGGTAAGGTCGTAAGATGTTATGCAATTTCCCATCGGATCTTCTTGCACGCAGTTACCATACCACTCAACCCCAAATATATCTGGCTGATTCAGAAGGCTTACTGATTCACTCGAACAGTTACTTGATGCTGGAGGAAATAGTTGCTTTAGACAGTCAATTCTATTTTGTGTGGCGAACTCGCCCACGCGAGCTAATAAATCTGGACCGGCGAGAGGGTAAATCCCTGCAAATCCTGTTTGAGATCCTTGCCAGTGGACCAAACTATAAAAGAAGTCCCAATATTTATTGATAAACGCCTGCTCCTTTGCATAGTAAGGACATTGGGCACTCACGCACCATTCTCCTCCGAAATACCACCCAGCCACTCTAGAATCATTATAATACGGACGAACGCAGCTATTTTGTAGACCTACAAGCTCAAGTTTGGTTGTACACACGCTACCATAATAAAGGGAAGGATCAAAAAATTGATGGATGAAATCATAGGCTCCCGGTGGGGTGATCGAGGAACCAAAGGTATCATCTACCCAGACGTGGTAGCCCGAAAAAAACCAAGCGCAAAAATTACTTTTAATCCCCATTTATTTGCTATGGATAGAATAATCTCTTGTGCTACTCCTGTCTGTGGTTTAGGTCTTGCGACAGGATCATAGCTCCAGCCTCCACCAAATTGTGATTGCCAGCTATCATCGTCACTTAATGCTATGACGATCCTATTTGCATGTAAATTTTGTGCAATCAATCCAAAATTCTGATCCAAAGTTTGAATAGCCTGTTCGCGCGGAGTGGGACCGCCAAATGGCGTTGGTGGGGTATCATCGGCCAGCTCCGCTACAAAAGCAGCATGTGCAGGCCGATAGAAAACGGCCTTATGCGGGATTACCTGTGCTATACCAGAAAAAATCGTAAAGCTAGCTACAACTATGTAAATAAATAATTTACGTGACATAATTACCTCCTTATCCCAGGTGTCATCTTGTTAAAACTTCTTCGGAATATTTCTTACAGAATGTATAACCCACTTAGCTCAATTTTCGGAAGTTATGGTAAGACAATTTACCGGCCGAGTCAAGCTGTTTCGGCATTGTTAAATTTATATAGATAGTGTATATTTATATAATGAAACAATGTCCTAAATGTAAATCAGATAAAATTTGTAAAGATGGCATCATAAAGCAAAAACAGCGGTTCAACTGTAAATCGTGCCATTATCATTTTACCGTTGAACATATTGGAAAACCTGAAAAACTCAAACGAGATGCATTAATACTATACTTAGAAGGGTTAGGATTCCGTTCAATCGGTCGCTTTTTAGATGTCAGCCATGTGGCAGTTTTCAATTGGATAAAAGCTTTTGGCGATAAAATTGATCAGCTCAGGAATTGCGATAATAAAATTGAAATAGTCGAAATAGATGAAATGCATACATATATTGGGTCAAAAAAAACTTCTGCTGGATATGGATTGCTGTTGATAGAAATGGGCATTCATTCATCGATTGTGAAATTGGCGCCAGAGGTACGGAAACTGGAGAAAAACTTTGGGAAAGAATAAAGGATAAAATCGATGGCAAAGTATGCACAGATCATTGGAAGCCCTATGAAAATATCGTTCCCCAGGAAAAGCATATACAATCAAAAAAAGAAACTTTTACAGTGGAAGGATATAATAGTCTTTTTAGGCACTTTCTCGCAAGAATGAGACGGAGGACAAAATGTTACACCAAGGCCAAATATATGCTACTGTATTCTGTGAAACTTTTAATCTTTAAATGGAATAATGACATATCTATACTATTTTAACAATGCCGCTGTTTCCACGCCGACCTGCGGTTCGATCATAAGCCAGCTTACTACGCAGGCTATGAATTATTCTCCTCTTCATCGTATATGGCCTCCTCGTTTCGCTTAACAGAAAATTCACTCCAGTGGCGCTCATGCATCAATTTCAAATAAGTATAGGTCAGCCCGCCTGGGGCGCGGATCATCGTACTATATAACTATCTGCGGTAATGTCGTTTTTGTCTTAGTGATTTTGTGTTATTGGCTCGTATATTAGTTCGGTGAATGAAAAATCATCAAACCATATAGAGCTCTCCTCATGAGCGGCCGCGTAAATAATTGCGGTAGTTGCCGCTGGTGGCGCTGTCAAAGCCATCTCGTAGCGCTTCCAATCGAGATCGGTTTCAAATGTTTCTGAATCGGCAATTAAGAGATTGCCTTGCTTATCTAACCACTTGACCTGCAATAGTGCTTTATGACCACTCTGAGTAGTGCGTGCATATGAGCTAAGCCTATAAAGTACACCAGGCCTTGCCGGCAGGATTTGGTAGAGACCATCGCGGCTGCTATTGCAGTGCATAGAGACGTGGCCACTATGTCTGTCCAAGCTAGAAGTATCTGCAACAGGATTTCCATAATATTGCCAACCATTCGGCATCTGCCCATATAGGTTCTCAAAGGATGGATTCTGCACAAGCTCCGGCCCTAATTTCCGCAGCACTGGCCTTTCAGCCCGCTCAAAAAGTGAGACATAGGCACGCCCATAAATTAGCTTGAAGTGGCTAAAGAAGAATTCGTCCGAGGGTAGGTTCACTTTTACAAAATATCTTGAATCCATGAGATAATTAGCGCCCAAACTCTTGAGCTCGTTGTAGAGCGCTTCACTATCATTAAGCTTGTTTGCCATACGAATCATGCCCGCAGGACCACACCAATCACCCATCAAGACTCCATCCGCGAAGTAAGCCATTTCGCTATCATAAAGGGCAAAGACAGAATAATTGCGTCCTTTCGACTCATTAAGGAATTTAATAGCGGCATACGAAGGAATTTGTCGAAGTAAATAAGCTTCCCTTTGCTCAGTTGACACAGGTAACGGACCGCGCTCAATGATCTTCCGCCTAGAGGCATAGAGCCACCCCGGATAAATCATCAGACAAACTACGACGATGACGGCAAAGACAGTACGTAAATAATTGCGAAAGGATGAAAGCAAAACCAGGAAATTTTCCAATGCGGAGGCTGTAGCCAAGCTGAGCATAGGAAGTACAGGTATGAGGTATCGTGCTTGTTGAGCCGTCGAAAACCAGAAGAGCGTATAAGCTGCCGTAAGAATCAGCAATGCTCTTATTCTGGCATATTTGGCGCCGAAAACTAATACAAGTGGAAACGTAAAAAAATAGATCGGTGAAAACCTGGAACCGGAAGGATGAAACAGATCAGGGTAGAAGGTAAGATTCCAAGGCAGTAAGAGTAATGAGCTTATCTTAGTTCCAGTTCCGAAACCAGCAGTAGTCTTCATGAGAGAATCAATCTCTTCTGGACTCCAGAGACTATAGCCGAACACCTTACCAAGGAAGGGAAAAAACGGATTGCCCGTATAATAGGCGTTATATAGGTACCATGGAGCACCGACAATCGTAGCTGCTAAAGTGAAAAAAACTGAGTAAGACCATTTTTTATCATTGAGCCCAATAAATAAAGCGCTGACCGCGAACGCGACTAAGAAAAAGAGAGCAGAGTACTTTGTACCAACGGCAAAGCCGATAAAAACGCCGGCGATTATCAACCAACCACGATTCCTAGTGTATATACAGTTGAAGAAGGAATAGGCTCCTAGGCTTACGAAAAGGGTAAGTCCTATATCAATTAACCCGATACTACTTATTTCTAATACACCAGGATTCGAAAGCCATAATACTGCCGCCCACCAGCCAACTTGCGGTGTGAAAGCTCGGCATCCCCAAGCATGGAGCGCTATAGCTATTAAGATCAAGGTTAAAAAATGCACAAGCTGAGCGGCTACGTCATCATAGACTAGCAACATCAGAGTGAAAAGCATAGTGATGTTTTGTGGGAACACAGGATAGCGCAAATAAGGAGTGATCTGTACACTGTGCGATTGTACATAGATCTTAGCTGCGGCAAGGTGGTAAGCCGTCGCATCACCATTTAGCGGTGGATACAAAGGCTGCTTTAGGATCGGCAGCGCCGCTACTAGGATTACAATGACTAATAAAAGCTTAAATAGAACAAGTCTTTTCTTTGCGGCTTTGAACCTCTCCCAGAGTGTTAGTGTTTTTGAAGGCCAGGTAATCCAGACCTGATAACAAGCCAACGAACCAGCCAGCAACGTTATCAATATAATAGATGGATATAGCAGCCGCAAAATTCCCAAAAAGAAAACTAGGTGAGCGATAAGCCCAAGGCCTAGCGTAATAGAGAAACATATTGATTCCCAGGCAGAGTTAAACGCAAACCTAAGCAAGAGTCGCCGTCCAAATAAATAGCTGATCAGACTCAGTAAGGCGATAGCGAGGTAATGAGATAAAGCGAATAATAGTGCGCCCATGCCGATGTTTTCTGAATTAAGAAAAATCTGCCCTCCCTCGGGCCAAAAGGCTAAAGGAGAACAAGGGAATGTCCTATACTTAGTTTAAATTGATGCATGACCTCCGTTAGAGTGCACGGTTCAGTAAATGAAAAAAGCAGGCCACACACGCACAGAAGAGTAATTCAAACCGGAAAAGGAAGCAAGAGCAAAGTAACGAAAAGAAAAACTGAAACCGTCCCCAGAAGAGCCAAGAGCGCGGGCACACCAAAACAGCCCCGGCGCTCCAACGACCACGTTGATCAAGCTGGGGATTTCCGTATACGAAGCGAGCAGCATCCCGGCCTCGTATACGTACAGAAAGATCCGTTCGAATCCCTCCAATTTCTCTGGGGCCAACGGCATGTCCTTCACTGCGCACGGATCTTCATGGTATGAACGAGCCCTAATGGATTCTGGGTTAGCCTTTCAAAATCTTACGTTGACCAATTACCTAACAACCTAGCGGGCCTGCGGTTAATGGTCTGCCTCGATTTATTGAGAAGATACCGCGGCTTCCGTTTAAAAAAACGTAACTGCTCAGGCTATTGGGCAGCCAATGCAGTACGGGTCGCTGCCGCTCCCGATACGGTATCGGTACAATCCTCTTGCACAGTTTTTAATTTTCAAATAACTCCAGGAACTAATCAGCCGCGTAGCGGCTGATTGAGTTTAGGCCGGCCTTTCAAGGCCGGTATAGCCGGACACCGGAGAATTCGCGTCACGTAGCGACGATTGACAAGAGCACGGCCAGGATTCAACCGTCCCGACGTGTCGGGACGGGGAGCATGCTCGGCCGCCACCGGCAGGCCCTAAAGGACCTGCCTACAGTCAGTGGTCCCTACGGGACCATAACGGCTGAGTAATTACAAAAAAACTACTTCTAACTTAGGAGTCCTGGTTCAAGGACAATACGTGATTTTGTAACCACTAGGTTCCGGCGTTGGCATATCTCATAGAGGGATGCGAGGGTCGGGCCTTGGATCTTGCTGGAAGAGACAATAATCTCGGTTACCGCGTATTTGGCTACGATGGCCGGCAGATTCGATACGTCCCCCAAAACAGGCACTCCGTGAATCACGCGGCGCCATTTGTTCTTGTCGTCGTCGATGAAGCCAACCGGCGTGCGTTGCCACGCTTGGTTACTTAATAACTCGCGCAGCAGCAGTTCGCCGCCGTCGCCGGCGCCGTAAATCAAAACTTTCTTCTGGGTCTCGGCGGGCGTCCTTAAAAACTCGTCCAGTATACGGAAAGAAAGCCGCACCCCCACTAGGAAGAGCGTCAACAGGGCGGCGAATATGATAAATAAGGAGCGGGAAAATCCGGCGAAGCGATAGACGAAAAGCAGGAAGAGAACCGACCCGGCGCTCCCCATCATAACACCCTGGGCCAGCCTTACGGCATCGCGCACGCCCATGTAACGCCATACGCCGCGATAAATGCCAAGCCAAATGAAGGCCAGCAAATGCGCAATGATGACGATCGGCAGCGACAGCGTAAACATGGCCAATTCGCCGCTCAAGGCGGAGCTTTCTTCAAAGCGCAGAAGATAAGCGCCGTAATAGGCCAACGTAATCAGCGCCACGTCCAACACGACGCTGAGGGCCTGGCGTTTGTAAGGAAGATCGGCCAACAGTTGGATCACATTCCTGGTTTCGCCGGCTGGGAGTTGATCGGCTTCGTACACGCGCACGCGGCTTAGGTAAATGCCAAGCAACGCCAGGCCAATCGCCAAGAATGAAATAAACAAAATGGCATAGGAGAAACCATGACGATATAAGAGGAAGGCCACCACCCCGGCGATGAGCGCGATCATATACAAAATGACGACCGCTTGTCGTTCCGATAAACCGACGGCCACCAGCCGATGCGAGGTGTGATCCGTTCCCCCCACGGATATTGGCCGCCCCGAGGCCCGTCGCATGATAGTGACATAAGCGGTATCGAAAATCGGAATGATCAGGATCAAACTAGGAAAGAGCAGGACGGAGAACATGCTCTTAGTATAGGGAGAATCGCCGATCAAGTTCAGGCCGCTCAGAAAAAATCCAATAAACAAACTGCCGGAATCACCCATGAAGATGGAGGCGGGATTAAAATTAAACAGCAAGAAGCCGGCTACCGCGCCCATGAATACCAACGTCGTCAACGCCGCCGTAGCGTTATGGTCCATCAAAAAAAAGAGAAAGCGGAAGCCAGCGGCGATCAGCGCGATGCCGGAGCACAGCCCGTCCATGTTATCGAGCAAATTAAAGGCGTTGGTGATCCCGACAATCCAAAGCAAGGTGATGAGGAGATTCAGCAGAGGGTAAGGAGTCAGGCGCAACAAGAATCCCAGGTAGACGAGCACGGCGGCGCCGACGATCTGCAATAATAGTTTGGTCTGCGGCTTGAGATTGCGTAGATCGTCGAATAATCCAACCGAGAACACGAACAAGCCGGCGAGGCTTAGAATCCACAGCGGCCCGGATTTTTGAGGGATCAGCAGGAAAGCGATGAAGAAAGACGTCACAATGGCGATACCGCCAAGCAGCGCCGTCGGACGTTTATGCCAGCGCTCGTCCCGCGGTCGAGCCACAAAGCCGAAGCGCCGCGCCAGCCGCCGTATGAGCGGGGTCAGCACGAGGGACAGAATAAAAGCCAGACCGAAATAAAGCAAGTAGGCCGAAGGATGGTGAATGAAGGACGAAGACGAAAGGACGAACCCGGAACAAAAGCCGGCGGCCAGGAGGCCGCAGAGCCATCGGCGCGCTATCGACGATGGCGGCAACGCGAAAGGTTGTCCGGGACACGCCGGTTTGGTGGAGTGCATACTAAACCATCGGCTGATGAGCTCCACTTTCATACTGTAATAAGGCCTCGTGGTAAACGCGTTCGATGTTGCGAAGCAGCGCTTCCTTAGAGTACTTACGCGCCACATGGGCTCTGCCGTACGCACCGAAGGCGGCTCGCTTGCCAGGATCCTCCAAGAGTTCCAAGAGCTTTCGGTAAAACCTTTCCACGTCCCCGGCAGGTGTGAGAAATCCGGAACGACCCTCTTCCACGACGTCGCATACGCCGCCGACGTTTGTGCTGACCACCGGCTTTCCGGCGGCGGCCGCCTCGATCAATGTGACCGGCGTCCCTTCATTGGAGGAAGTTAAAACTACCACATCCGCGGCGGCATAGACAAGGGCGAGGTCCTTGCGCCATCCCCAAAAAGTAACACGCCCCTTCAACCCAAATTCCTCGACGAGCTGTTCGAGGTGGCGCCTAAGTTCGCCGTCGCCGACGATCAAGAATCGCACGGCCGGGGAGGTCGCAAAGGAAGTGGTGGCGCGGTTCACGCTCCCTTTCCCTGATTCTGCTGTAGTCACTTCTTTCGTAGCAAACCGCTCGGCCACACGCAGCAACATGGCATGGTTCTTGATGCGCGTCAGACGTCCGACAATCGCAACCCATGAGCCACACGGCTCGAGGTCGAGCGACCGGCGTAAGGCGGACCGTTGGTCGGGTCCATACGTCGGCAAGGTGAGGAATGAACTTAAGTCAAACCCAAGCGGTACAACGACCATTTTAGTCAGCGGCGCCACGCGGTAGGTTTGGCTTAATTCGTGTAGCTGCGTTTCACTGATCGCCACGATGCGATCGGTAAACCGCGCCAGACCGCGCTCAATCCATAGGAAGAGGCGCGTGCGCCAAGGACTAAAATAAGAATGAAAGACATGCCCGTGAAACGTATGAATAAGGACGGCGCGCCGAGCGGGGCCACGCAGTCCCGCGCGTATTTTCTCGCGGCCATTATATATAATTCCGGCAAGGCGGCCGAGCGTTCCTGCCTTCGCCGTGTGCGTGTGAATGATGTCGGGCTGCCATTGGCAAATGTAGCGCAAGATCTTAATGAAGGCCTTCATGTCATCCCATACAGAAATCTCGCGATCCAATTCCTTGATCAGGAGCGGAGTAACATTATGGGCTTCAGCAAAGTAGGTCATGTCCCCTTCATGGGCCGGGACGCGGCCGGTCAACAACACGGACTCGAACCGAGTGGCGTCGAGGCCGCCGGTGAGAAGCACGGCCTGCATAGCCGGCCCACCGATATTTAGCCGAGCCATAATACGAAGTACCTTGATACGTTTCACGATGTACAAACGACGCCGGGTTGGAAATAAATGGAACTAATTCATAACTACTCAGCCAGTGCCTTCAGCTCCGTAGGAGCGGCCTGTTTATAGCAAGAATCCATGCGTGAGTTCGAACAAGCCCCGTAGGGGCGGCCGGTGTAAGGTTGATTTCGTCGACGAACGCGTCCGGACAGGTCGCTCCTACGGAGCTTTAGGACCTACCATAGGAATCGCTACAACAAACAGGCCGCCCCTACGGGGCTAAGACGCATTGCCCGAGTAGTTACACTAATCCTCTGATCTTTCCCTGTTCACAATAGCATCGTCACTCTATCACCGCCTGAAGCCGGCGTCAATATTATGTGAGCCAGACAGCACGAATTTCGGGTCAACATCTGAAGTTCGATCATAAGCCAATCAGACGGTAGCGGCGCCGGCCCGGCACGGGGGCTCTGTAGTTTGGACATTGGCCACAGACCCGCGCGATCCTTTCGTTCCCACCACTGCGTGCGGGCGCCCCGCCATAGCCTAAGCT
>JACOSC010000116.1 GCA_016179055.1 Acidobacteriota bacterium | reverse complement strand
CGCGATTGGCGGAGTTGATTGAGCAGCGTGATTTCGTCAGGGGTCAACACTAATTTCGAACGAGTTGATTTTCTTGCCATGCCCTCAGCATAGCACATTTTTACTTTTATAGATACATTTTAGTGAAACCATATACTAGATAGAGAATCGCTTTTCTGTGCCATGGAGGACTATATCAGATTCGGGGGAGCCCAGCAACAAAAAAACCCGCGCGCTGACGGGAATTTTTACGTAAAGCGGCGGCCCAGCAGGCGGCGCGCCCGGTGCGCGCCACCGCGGGCGCGGACTGGCCGGCGTGGCCGGCGGGGGGATAGTGGACGACGGGGGCTAGTCGTAAGCGGCGGGTTCGTCGACGACGCGGTAATCTAAGGTGATCTGGACGGGCGCTTTGGCGGTGCCCGTGGCGTGCGAGCCGGTATCGGCCACAGCCCCAGATGCCGGAGGAGGCGCGCAATCACGGCCGATTCTTCGACGCAGGAGATAATCCGCAGGCGAGCGAAACATGGCGGGCAGAGCCGCGGGTCCCCCTCATACACTTTCTTGATCAGCCGCGCCCAATGACGACGGGCTGCCTTTTTGAAATCGGACTCGGCCTACGGATTTTTAACGGGCACGCTCTCGGATGGACCCTTCGGGGCCGGCTGGCGCACCCCGCGCCGGCGATGAGAAAATCCGCCCTAATCGCGCACCCTCGGTTTTCATTGATTGGGGATGTGGGCGCTCCACCGCGCTCACCCGTCCTGGGCGGAGAACATCTGGATCACTTCTGGGCCTTTCACCTTTTTATTGCGGTAGGGTACGGTCCCGGTCTGTGGATCGTCGGTCATTTTTTCTTGGGACATTGGCGGGTGCAGGATGTAACTGGCCAGGGGTGAGCGACCTTTCTTATCCACCGCAACCACGGGCGACCTCCGCGGAGCGCGGTCAACGTTACGAACGACGACGGTAACGCACCCGCGCAACGACCAGATCAAGGCTGCTGCGGCAAAGACAAACAACCCGCTGCCCAGGAGTCGTTTTTGATTCATGCACTGCCTCTTCTCCGGGACAATAAATAGGAAATGCCCAGCACTGGCCAAAACGCAAAAGTGAGGGCCAACACCGGCCAGATCAGGAGAACGTCAATGCGAATGTTTGAATAGATCGAGATTCCGGATTCCTAACCCGGACGAGCCGGAACCAAACAGGCTGGCATTTCAATAGGTGGAGAAGGTGCAAAACCATCAAACGCCCTCACGAATAAAAGGCGAAACCCGATCTCCCGAAAATGTTTTGCAGGCAATAACACAAATAATTAAGACCCCATGGGTAACGCGGAGGAGCGGCTCCTGGCGAGCTTGGCGATCTTGCGGACCGCTTCCCGCCGAGAAGGCGGCTCCGACGGCGGCGGCAACATGGCGATGGACCCGACGGGCCAGTTCCTTTACGTGCCGAATCAGTTTTCCAACAACGTCTCGGCGTTCATCCTCAAACGCACGGGAGCGCTCACGTCGGTCTGTGGTTCACCCGTTGCGGCCGGCGCGGGTCCCGTCTCGGTGGCGACCACGGCGGGGCCATAGCCGTAGATCAGGCCCTAGAGCGTAACGCCGGCAATGTAGAAATTAATGGTCCGTTCTGATAAACTGGCGTTTTGGAACTTGAAACTTCTGACCCTACGAAGTAACCAACGAAGAGGCTAGTTTATGTGCATTCGCGTCGGCCCGTGGTTGGCGCTGGGTTTGGTGATTCTGATTTCAGCGCCCTTATACAGCCAGCGGCCGTTGAGCTATATGGAATCCTCTGACGGTCTGGACAGTCCGCGCATGGAGAGAGGTCGAACGGAAATCGTATTCGGTGATATCGACGGCGATGGAAACGTCGACATCGTTAGCATCGGCGATCACGGGTCGCCCGGCTTGGATGAGCACGGGATCATGGTCTGGTTCGGCGACGGCCGCGGAAACTGGTCGGTGGTGCAGAGTGGACGGTTCGGCTACGGCGGCGTGGCTCTGGGTGACGTCAATAACGACGGCCTGATGGACGTGGGCTTCGGTATGCACCACAACTATTCCGGCGAACCATTCGGCAACCGGTTGCTTGGCGTCGCGCTCGGCGACGGCACGGGCGAAAACTGGACGCCGTGGGATGAAGGCCTGGCCACCAGCGGCGAAACCTGGGGCATGTTCGAGACCGACTTCGCCGACGTGGACAACGACGGCTTCCTCGATCTCGGCTCGATTTCGTTTGGCTGCTGTGCCGGCCTACACATCTACCGCAACAACGGCGACGGGACATGGGCGCAGAGCTTCGGGTTTGTCGGAGGCAACGCGCGCAATAATTTCTTCTTCGGTGACATCAACGGCGACGGGAACGCCGATTTCGCCAGCGGCCACAGCTCGGGCACTGTGTATTTCGGCGACGGCCGCGGCGGATTTGCGCTCGCCGACGGCAATCTTCCTCCGGCCGGCAGCGTTGGGCGGCGCGGTGTTTCGCTTGGCGACGTGAACGACGACGGGCGCGACGACCTGGCGTTTGTCACATCGTCCGGCGGGCTCGCCGTATGGTCGTGGGCGTCTGACGGCGTCTGGCAGGATCTTTCCGGCTCTCTGCCGGTCTCCGGCGATTTCGGGGCCACGCAGATCGCCGACATGAATCTCGATGGCCACGGCGATCTCATCGCCTTCGGACGCGGCCGGGTCGTTGTGTACACGGGCGACGGATTGGGGAATTGGGAGCTTGCGGCGGAGTTTGATACACCCGGCACGCGCGGTGTGGCCGCGTTCCGCGCCGGAGTGGACCTGGACCACAACGGCTTTCCCGATATTGGTGTGGTGGCCAGCGAAGGCGGCCGCAATCGCCCGCGCGTTTTCCTGGAGAATTCCGTTCCCACGGAATTGCGAATTTACCCAAAATATCCGCGCGGCGGCGAGACCTTCATTGCCGGCAGCGTTCGGTTTATAGAATGGAGCGCGGCGCTTCCGCCGCGGTTGCAGAAATCGGCGATGACCCTCGAGTTATCCTTGAATGGCCCCGACGGACCTTGGCGTCGGGTGGCCGACGCCGTGCCGAATAACGGCCGATACCAATGGCTCATACCGCCAACCCTTCCTACTTCGATTGATTGCTACCTCCGCTACATGTTGACCACAGGCGACGGCGACGCCGGCGCGATGACCCCCGCCGCGTTCACTATAGTTGCCATTTCGCCGCAGATACCGGAGTAAGAATAAACGGGGGCGCAAGACCTTAACCTGTAGTCGGACCTCGATGAGCACTCTCACTCGACTTTTGATCGTACACTCTCAAGAGACAGTGTGGCTCGATGCCGTGTCGCTTCATATTTTTTTCCTTGATATTCTCCGGGCGTCCAATCCGTATAGATCACTTCCACAACATAGTGTCCTGCTTGCGGCGTCGTGAAGGTAGCGATACCCCAGGCATCGGCTTTGATTTCCCTCATCCAGTCGTTGTCGGCATGCACGATGACTTTGCTATGAGGGAGTGGTTTTCCTTTAAACATCACTCTCACCGTGGCAGGGCTCCCGGCGGCCGGGTTGACCGTTTCTGTTACGGGGACAATGTCGAGGTCAAGATACGGCCCAAGGTTATCTTCCGCTTCCGGTTTTTCTTCTTCAGATAAAGCCAGTTGGGCACGAGCATAGTGGATCGCCCGCACGACGCCCAGGTTGTATTTCGTCCAATCCACCACGCCGCGATCCACCACAGCGGTGATGTTATATATGCCGACCTCCTTGGGCGCAATCGGGGCGCTATAGCTATTGCCCTCCTCGGCTAATGCGATCGCGGTGACCGTACCGCTCGGGCTTCGTACCCAGGCTTTAATTCCCGCGATTTCTTCCAGCCGCCGGCCGGCCCTTTCCCGATGTGGAAATTCGCCATAGCAAAGGGAGACCTCCTTTGTCTTTCCTGGTGATAGCTTCGCCTCGGCGGCTATCCAGATGTAGTGGGCTTCGAGGACACTGGGCATAAGCATGAACCCACAACCGAACACTAAAAGCATTCGTCCTAATTTTTTGACCGCTGAATTGCTCATTTGCTTTTTCCTCCTTTACAAGGACTGAAGGCGAGCGGGCTGGGCGGTCCCAGCGCTCACCACCGCCATGCTAAAATAAATCCACAGACCACCCCAGTTGGAATCGCCTACCGGGAGCCGGAAAGAGCCCGCGGAAGAAACTGAAACGTTCGGTAAAATACTTTTCGTTAAATAGGTTGGTTAGGCCCAGGAAGAGCGAATGTTTTTTTACTTTGTAATTGAGCCTGAGATTCCAAACGTCATAAGCGGGGATCGGTCCTATATTTCCATCCGAGGAAGGCAGGCGCGTATTGGCGTCGTCGCTAAACTGCCGGCTTACCCACCGACTATCCAGAGTGGCTGTCAGTCCGGCGGGCATGTAATAGCTGAATCCCCAATTGTACATCTGCCTCGGAGCGTAAGGCAATCGATTCCCTTTAAAACGACCATTCTCGAATGCGGTATCCAGGAGGGTGAAATTAAAGAAACCTGAAAGCCCCTTCAATAGTCGGGCATCGATCCCGCCTTCTAAGCCTTGATGCCGGGTTTGGCCCGCATTTTGGAGTACACCTGAGACCGTGATGATCTGGTTGCCGTAACCGATGCGGAAAAGGGCGAGGTTAAGGGACAGCCGTTCTCCAAGCCATGTCCTCACGCCCGCGTCATATTTGGTCGCCCTTTGGGCGTCTAGATTCTCTTGGCCTCGACCAGGGCTTAGGGCCTGGCGGAATTGCGGGGGTTGAAAGGCCCGTTCGGCATTAAAATAAACGCGGGCCGCACGACTTATTCTATAAGAGAGGCCCAGGCCAGGGATGAATTGGTCAGTATTGGCTTTATCTCTTCTGTTTCCAAAAAAGTCCGCCATGGTTTGATCGATTCTTTCGACACGAAAACCGGGCCAGACGCTCAAGCGTTCTGTCAAGTTAAGTTTATCCTGCATGTAGAAGGCAAAGACGAGAGTGTTGAGATCCGCGTTGCCGGTTGTAACCCCAGCTCTGGCGCCCGGCGAGCTGCCTCGGACTCCCACGTCGCTTTCCTTATCGGCATACACCTTAATACCGGTCAGTAAAGCGTTGTTCCGCTTAAACAGCGAATGGGTCCAAAGGTGCTGAGCCTCGCCACCCAGCACGGTGAACTTGCGCCGGACTTGGTTATTGCCGGTTAGTGAATCCAAAGCAATGAACCAATTTCGTTCAAAAAATTGCCAAATATCGAAATCTTGAGCGAGTTGTTTTTGCTGATTTCTCTTTTATAGAAAACGTCGGCACTTACCCTTTGAGACTCAAACTCATCATGATGATTCTGACTTTGTCTAGGATTTTCGCGGAACTGTCGCTCAGTTAAACCCCCCGGGGTCTGCTCCCAGTTATTGTACACGTTAAAATTAAAGGTCAAATCAGACTTTTCATCGATTGTAAAGATCAGTTTGGTGGCAAAGTCATTGACTGAGAAACGATCACGATCTCTGAAGCCTTCACCCGATCTTCGGAGGGCATTGAATAGATACTTGAGGTTTTTATTGGCTCCGCCACTGGTGATTTGAAACGTCTGTTCGGTGTCGCTCCCGAGCGTTATTCTCGGTTTGAAGAAAAATTTATCCATTTCGGAAGGTGACTCGGTAATAATATTAATGACACCGCCCACCGTGTTCGGACCATACAGAATAGACTCGCCGGCGCCACTGAGCACCTCAATGCGCTCGATCCGCTGCACGGGAATCGTGTAATAGAGCGAAGGGTCACTGTAGGAGGAAGGGTTTATAGGCGAGCCATCGACCAGAATCGTGACCTTGCTACTCCGAGTGGGATCGAGTCCCCTCAAGCCGATATCCGATTTGAGTCCCCGGCCGTCTTCATCCAGATAATTGATTCCGGGAATTCTTACTAGGGCCTCGTCCAGCGATCGGGGTTGTAATTGCTCCAGTTCCTCCTTGGTAATCACTCCGACGGTGGCTGGAACATCCTTGAAGGCTTCGTATTTTTCGCCGGGCGTTGGAGGAGCTGCTATGACTGTGACCTCTTCTTTGATAGGCGCTATTTTTAAAATAAAATCAACCATTGCCCGCTCACCGGGCTTAAACCCGATTTCTCTTTTCACCTGTGGGGCAAACCCTGTTTTTTGAGCGGTGACCTGATAAACCTGCGTGGCCGTAAGATCGGGGACCTTGTAATTGCCTTCGACATCGGTAAAGGTAGTTCTCTCGGAACCTGTCGAAGTGAGCCTGACGGTTATTTTCGCTTCCGGTACCGCCGCCCCAGTTTCATCGCGCACCTGGCCACGAAGATCTACGGCCGATGCACGTTCAGTCTCAAGGCTCTGGGCTATCCCTTGCGGATTAAATATTCCAGTTAAACTGAGGATGAGGATAAGAAGGCGAAAAGTGCCCGGTGGCAGCGGGTTTTTAATAACCATAGTTTGTTTCGATCTTGCCATTTCTCTCTCCCTTTCTTTGGTTTGGATTTTTGTTTCCCGTGTTATTTTCTCCACGGGCGGTTTATATGGAAAACCGGAGAGAATGCGCGAGGACCATTCTATTGCGGCGCTCTGGGAAGGTCGTCTATAATAGAAATGGCTCGCTGCGGGTCCGCATGGAAACATACCTCTCGCGGTGGAGTCCGGCGGGGCGGGCCTGCTGGTATCGGCCGGCAAGCTTGAGACCAGCGGATCCTGCCCACGCCGTTTTGGTGCCTATCAACTCTACGTCTGTTGCTTTATATCCCTGGCTAAAGTAACCTCCTAAATAGTCCAGCGTTCATTACTATACTTCGAACGGTCATAAACTAGCATTTTCCTACTGCTACAGAACCGGGAGCTGTAGAAGGCGTGAAATAATTAAGAAATGCTCAAATTTTATAGATGCCAGTCATTTATATTTAACACGTCAATTCTTGAAAACCAATTATTTCACACGTTCGTAGCGACCGGGTGCGCACTCTTTCGCAACGGGCGGACCCGGTCGCTCCGTTACTTTATGACCGTTCAAAGTATATATGTTAAAAGAGCCGTCCTCGTCGGTCAACAAAGTTGAAATACATTTTCAACTTTATAAGAATAAATACAAATTGTCAAGAACTTATTATGTTTATAAACCTCTTATTTTTAAACTTTGTTGATTTATATCGATTTATTTTATTCTTAATTATGAAAATATATTTCAAATTTAGGTCGGAAAATGTGGATTTCGGCGGGTGGCCGACCCTCTTCACACGCTGGACCGACATGTTCATTGGGAGCTGCGTGCCCGAAGAAGCGCGGATCGATCCCGTGGCGCCGACACTGACCTTCCACACGGCTCCCCAGAGGTAATTTCGGTAGCGCCACGGAATTTTTTGATGGCAGTTCCCGACGGAGCAATTCCGCCTGTTGACAGCGGGCTGGGAATTATGATAATGTGCCACTTCGCCAGCGCGGCCATCACTAGCGCGGTCTCAATATAATCAAACTGCAAACTCGTGAAAGCCATCGTACGGAGTCAATGTTATTTTTCCATGCTGTGAAATGGGTTGGTTTATTTGTCTTCCGCCGTAACTCTTGATCTCGTCCAGGAACAAATCATTTATTGGGTGACATTCGTCAGGTTATGACTAAGAAAAGCTTAATCACACTTGTAATCATCATTATAGTAATTGGCGTTAATCTCGTTAATTTTGGCGCTTACTTTGTCCGGGACGATTTCGTGATCGTCAAGGGGATTCGTGACGGTGCGGAGGGATCCGGGGCCAAGCTATTTGGCAAAGACTTTATGCGTAATTTTTGGCCAGTGTTCTCGAACTGGGAAGGGAAAGACCCGACATACTCATCATACGCGCTGTCCCCGACGGCGATAGCCACTTTCAAGCTTAACTTTGGCTTAGGCGGCGCTAGTCCCTTCGGTTATCATTTGGTGAACGTGCTCCTACATATCTTGAATGTGCTGCTGTTCTTCCAGCTTATGGAAATAATCTTTTCGGAAAAGCGGCTTAGCCTGGCCGCGAGTATGATATTTGCGGCTCACCCGGTAGCGGCGCACGCTGTCGCCAATATCAGTGGACGCAACGAAGCGTTAGGCGGCTTATTCTATCTACTTACGTTTTTTTTGTTTGTCCAATATCGCAAAGGTTCTAGTAAAATATATTATTGGATATCCTTTGGAACGTTCCTCTTGGGCTTGTTCACGAAAGCGGCGCTGCTTACCTTGCCTGTCCTGCTGGTTCTCTATGATCTGACCTTGGGCGATCCCGGCGCGCGTGACTGGCGCAGTCTGCGGTCCTTGATGGCAAAAGCCCGGAAGTCCTATTCGAATTGGATACCCTATGTGGCGCTGATTTTAGTATTTTTTATGGCCCGCAAGTTTATTTTTGGAAATGCTCTGCGCGGTTATGATGGTCATTTTTCGCAGCTAACTGTAAATATTACAGCTAAAGTTACCGACGTCATAGCGTTTGTCCGCTACGGTTTTCTGGCATGCCCATTTGACGCTCAGTACCAAGCTCCCATAGCCGTCTGGGAAGTCCTCGGCCTTTTCGCCATGATCTTGGTTTATCTAGTGCCGAGCCTCTACTGTGGTCTTTTGAGCTTTCCATTATTTCCCGTTTTGCTTCTTGGTTTCGTATGGGTGCTATTGGCAATGGCTCTAGCTTTATTTAATCCTCGTATAGTATCGGCAAATCTCTATCTTCCTTCCATGGGGATTGCGTGCCTTTTGGCAGGAACCGCTTTATCCTTGTATAAAAAAAAGTTTGGCATGCTGGTGCTTGCCGCTACAATCGCTTTTTACGGAGTGCTACAGTTCCAGTATAACTCCGCGTACGCCAAGGCGGGGCACGTTGCCAAGAGTGTAATACGGCAGGTTGAAAAAATCAGTGAGACGGCACAGCCGGCGGGCGCCATAGTGCTTCTCAACACGCGGGCCGTTCCGGGCACTAACGAGCATCTTCGAGACGGGCTCTTGCCCACAACTTTCGCGGAACCCTTCAGCCAAGCTCATGCTCTGGATCGGTTTAATGTCTGGCAGTTTGATGGAGACGAGTTCCGCCAAAGTATTGAGTATCTCCGTGAGTACGAAGCTAAGGTGGAACCCCCCTTGGAGCTGGTGAAATGGTTTCGAATCGGTCATCCTTTTATTTTACACCCCTGGCGTCGTTTGTTCCTAGAGGCCTATCGAGCGGAGGCGATCATCCTCGGAGAGGCCGACCAAAAGGAGTTCGAGAAAAGCAAAACGGCTGCGTATTCCATTCCGTTCGGTCCCGATCTCCACTTGATACAGTGGGACGCCGTTAAGAAAAGCGCCGACCTTGTGATGGCCATTGCCTTACCGCTTTCACGTATTACCATGGACCGCAGGGCGGCTGATTGCTTCGGCGTCGGTACGCTTACTCTGGAGGGAAATACGGATGACGTGATCATACAGCACCCGGAATCAGAAATGACTTTCAGGAAGATCCTAATACCGGAGGATCGCGTTTTGCGGATCGTGTTTGGTGTGCAGCCTCGGAAGCCGACCCAACCCGGCAAACTTTTGATTAGCGCATTTGCCGGTAGCGCCGGCAGCACAAGGGAATTGATTTATTCCGCTGAGATGGAGATGGATGGCCGCATGGACAGCAAGATGTGGCGCGAAGAATTCGTAGACCTAACCCGATTTAGCAATCAAGAAATTGACCTCACCTTTCGAGTTGATGGCGATCATCAAGAACCCAATACAAGCTGGGTGGGATGGATCAACCTCGACATAGGACGTAAGCCTGACTAACCAGCCGCGGTTGTTCCTTGATGCGCGGACGTTCGAACGCTTTCAGGGCCGGATAAATTGCTCCTTGATCCTAATCAAATCACTCCCTGGCGGTCTCGATCATCCTTATTATCGTCTGCCATTCACATGCGCTTACCGACGTAAGTCATACAAGAGCACGCCAATATTATTAGATAAGGAATCAGCAAAAACCAGATCTGGGCGCCCATCGTTATTGAAATCGGCAGTGGCAAGGCTAACCGGTCCGACACCCGCAAAGTACGTGGAGGCCGTGGTGAATCCACCCTGGCCGTTGCCTGCCAAGACGGTGACCGTATTAGCGCCTAAATTTACCGTCGCGACATCTAACTTGCCATCCCCGTCGAAATCCCGAACGACGAGCGAAGATGGTTTTTCGCCAACCAAAAAGGGCGTCCCGGGCCTAAAGCCGCCGCCTGGCGACGTCCAGCGCCCGTCTCCTAACAAGACCGTAACGCTATTGGAGTCGGCATTGGCCACGACGACATCCAGCTTGGCATCGCCATTTAAATCAGCAATCGCAACTGCGCGTGGCGATCGCTGCACGGCAAAATTCCGCGGCGTTTCGAATCCTCCGCCTTGGGCCCAGCGTCCATTTCCGAGCAATAGCGAAATGCTGCCCAGGCCTGAATTGGCCGTAATGATATCCATTCTTCCGTCGCCGTTGAGATCTGCCGCAGCAAGATGCCAGGGCTGAGCTCCCGGTGGCAAAGCGAAGGTCCTGGTCAGCCTCACGCCGCCTCGTCCATCGCCCAGTAACACGGTAATATTATTGGAGCCGAAATTGGCGGTAGCGATATCCGTTTTTCCATCCCCATCAAAATCCGCCATGACCACGGCATTAGGGCTAATTCCCACCGGAAAGCTCGTGGAACTAAACGTACCGTCAACGGCCTGTAACAAAACCGAGACCGAATTGGTCCCTTTGTTGGCCGTCACAATGTCCAAGCGAGCGTCTATATCTCGGTTGAAATGGCCGACCGCGACCGATACGGGTTGGCTAGCGGCCGGCGCAGGCTCAACTCGCGTCTGGGGTCCATAAGCAAACCCTGCTCGCCCATCGCCGTACAGAACAAATAGGTCATGGGAGCCGTCGTGATAAACCAGGGCGTGACTACGGGAAATCGGCGGGCCGCTTGAAAAGTCCCGTCGCCTTTGCCCAATAGAATTGAAACATCGTTGGTCTCGTAATTGGACACGGCCATATCGACAATGCCATCCCTGTTAAAAT
>JACOSC010000131.1 GCA_016179055.1 Acidobacteriota bacterium | reverse complement strand
GAACAACAGATTTGCTCCGACCTCTCATTTTTCTGAGGAGTCACTCATACGCCGTATGGGGGCCCGCCGACGAATGAAAATAGCAACGATACGCCTTGGGAACGCTCCGACTACCGTCGGGACAAGGATGTACACGGTCTGCGACGGGATTCGCCCCGACGGTAGTCGGGGCGCTCCCAGGTATTTTCAGGAGAGGCGTTCATGCCCCTTTGTGGAGGCACCCCAATGAAGGAAAACAGTACCGCCTGCGGTAACGGGCGGGTAGCCGAAACGGGTAGGCCACGGTGCACCCGGTCGCTACCGCAACCGGTACTGTTTCCTTGGGCGAGGAGGAACCTATGACACTGTACCCACTCAATGGTCGACGACGAAACCTTGGAATTCTACTGCTGAGCTGCGGGCTTTTTTTACTGCCGGCGTCGGCCAGCCGGGGCCCGGAAGGCGGCGGTAGTGTTATGGCTATTCACCCTTTGAATCGAAACGTAATCTATAGCGGGTCGACCAACGGGGTGTACCAGAGCACCGATGGTGGGGAAATCTGGCAGAGCCTCAGCGAGCCGATTAATTTTACCGTGTCTGGTGTATTCATCAGCCCTGGCAACCCCAGCGTCCTGTTTGCATCGGGTGGCATATACCCTTCCGGGCCTCCGACAGAACGCGGAGTATACAAGAGTACGGATGGCGGAAAGCAATGGAGCCTTGTCTTGCTGGATGGTTATTCACCGCAAACCCATCCAACCGATCCTACTATTATCTACGCCTTAAAAGATAGGAGGGCGGGGGGTATTCAAGACCACCGACGGGGGTGACACCTGGACGCCCATCGGCTTAGAAGGGCTAATCATTGGCTCACTGGCCCTCCATCCTATCCAGACCGATACCGTCTATGTCGGGGGGAGGGGTTTGCGCAGGAGCACCGACGGCGGGCAAACTTGGGAACTAAGGGGGTCGGCCGAAGCTAGTGTTTCTCCAGTAGCCCTCGATCCGACGGACCCGGATACGCTCTATGGAGACACAGGGGGAACGTCAAAGAGCACCGATGGGGGGAGAACTTGGCAGCCAATTTCAGCCTTGTACGGGGCGGTTGCCGTAGATCCAACCGATCCGCGGATCATTTTTCTGGCAGGATGGTCAGGGGACTTACGTGAATTTGGGATCTATAAGAGCACCGATGCCGGTGGGAGCTGGCAAAAAGTTGCCAATTATTTCCCAGCCGGAAACATCGTCATGAACCCAGATGACCTAAGGACGGTATATTCGGGAGCCGTAATCGGCATAGCCAAAAGTACCGATGCGGGAGAAACCTGGACGCGGCACCGCCGCTGTCTTAATACGATGAACGTCTATTTGGCGCCGATCGCGCCCAGTGATAGTAACATCCTCTATGCCACCGGCCCAGGCGGGGTATCAAAAAGTACGGACGCCGGAGAGCATTGGTCTGAGCGACTAGCTGGAGTCGTCTTGGCCGTAGATCCGACGGACTCGGACACGGTCTACGGGCCGGGCTATGAGAAGGGTCAGGACCGTTTGATGCGGAGCACGGATGCCGGCGAGACCTGGGACACCATCTTCCCCGACGGCCTCGGCCCCATGGCCATCGATCCCGGCAATTCCGACATTCTGTATATGGCGATCCGCACCGATCTTTCGACCTCCGATGTCTACAAAACCACCGATGCCGGCCTCACCTGGTCGGCGACGCCCACGGCGAATTTAGCTTTTTTCGCCATCGACCCGCAAGACGGCCGCTATATCTATGCCGGCAGCTTTCTCGCCGGGATTTACCGGAGTATCGATGGCGGGCGGAGTTGGAACCCCGCCGGACTGAGCGGACAGTGGGTTTTTTCTGTGACCATTGACGAGGAGAACCCGAACATCGTCTATGCGATGGCCGACGGCATTTACAAGAGTGAAGATCGGGGTGGGAGCTGGGTGCGCATCAGCACGTATGCGCCGAGAAAGCTGGTCATCGATCCCCGCACGCGCACCACAATGTATGCCGGCAGCGTCAATCAGGGGGTTTACAAAAGCGTGGATGGCGGACGCACGTGGGAACCGCGCAACCTGGGATTGCCGGTAACACGAATCAACTCCATATCCATCGCCCGCGACACCGGCCGACTCTACCTCGCGACGGAGGGCGCCAGCATCTGGTTCAGCGACGACCAAGCCGAAACCTGGCAATGAGGCCTGCTCCCGCCGGCGAACAGCTCTCTGATCGCGCCGGCCGATACGGACGACCGGAGAAGGATTCCAGTTTGGCCCTGCCCTCCCGTTTCCTAAGGAGTCGTTCATGCCCCTTTGTGGGGGCACTTCGACGAATGAAGCCGGCAACGACACGCCTGGGAGCGCCCCGACTACCGTCGGGACAAGAATGTACGCGGTCTGCGACGGGAGTCGCCGGCAGGATGCCGGCACCACCTTGGGCGAGGAGGAACTTATGACACTATACCAACTCAATGGCCAACGGCGAAGCCTTGGACTTTTATTGCTGAGCCTCTGGTTTTTTCGCTGCCGGCGGAGTGGCCTGGCGGGCCATAATCCATCGCGAAGAATTTACAGATTCACTCATTCCGCGCGGCCATATAAGGCCAGCGATGTGAGATAGGATAGGGCATGTTCCCAAACGTGCGGAATGCCCACGCGGTTATCAAACAACGGCCGCCCGTCGACGGCCGCCATGGTCTTGAAAACCTCCCCATAGTGATACGTTCCGAATGTCGGTACTTCTCTAAGCAGGATGTCTACGAGACCTTGCAGCCGACTCATTTTCTCCGGTTTCCCCGCCCATAGACGGGCCAACGCGAGCGTCACCTTTCCAACGTAAGCGCCCCCTGCCGTCAAGCCGCGCAGATCCTGCGATATCTGTTCAAACATCCATTCCGCTTCTACGTCCACTCTCGCATCCTCGTAATCCAGGAGTTTCACCGGCCAGATCATCCAAGCCAGCGGTCCCGTCCCTTGGTCCCGGCGGAAATGTCCGGCCTGGCGATCGTACAGACGAAGCAATATGGCCGCCTGCAGCTCTTCCAGTCTATCTTGCCATTTTTGCAAGACCGCTTCGTCTTCTCCGATGACCGCGCCCGCCGCCAGTGCCGATCGTAAAGCCAAATGTACGGTCAACGCCCCCTGAAGGTTTTGTTGCAAGCGCGGAATGTCATCTTCGAACGCATAGCACTGCAAGCGAGTCAACGGATCACGACACGACGCCAGCGCATCGGCGCCCCGCTTTAAAGTCGGATAAATCGATGCCAGATAATTCTCTTTCTCGACCGCATCGCTCAAAAAGTTATAATGCTCCCACAAAGACCACAGGGCCAATCCCGTATTGTCGATCTCAAAGAAAATGGGGCCGCCCGGCACGCCATCCGCATAATAGTTCATCTCAAAGGTGCCCGGTAAGAAGCCACCACGCCGCTGCGCCCGTACATAAAATTGATTGTGAAATGTGACCATCTCCGTATAGCCTGCCGCGTCAAGCGCATAATTGATGAAAGCGCCATCGCGCGGCCAGTCCTCGGCGTACGGCGGCTGCGTGGATATTGACGCAACGATGGCGCCGGTCCGGGCGTCTTGGGCGGTTTTCATAACGATCAGCGAACGCTTCGCCAGGGCGAGTACTTCTTGATCGTCTGTATTGGGCAAACGAGCTCGGCGGAGCCATTGGCTCCACCACGATTCGGAGGAGAGCCGGTGGTCGCTCCATGCGCGGCTGCGTGCGTAGTCAAGCAGGGCAAAGGCTCCCTGCTCTCCGTCGGGAAAGTCGGAAACGGCTAGGTATACGGTCACGTCCGCTTTCCCTTGCTCATTGAAAGTTAATCTCGCGGTCATCGCCGAGTTAGAGCGGGAGCCGGCCATCGGTGAATTGGACAAACGGCCATCGGCCGCATTGCGGAAGGCATCCTCGGCCGTATGCGTCCAACCCAATAACCTGGGCCACTCGGACCGCTCATCGTAGCCCGCCTGATGCTCGGCGGACTCGAAGTCGCCGCCGATGGCGATGTAAACGCCTTCGCCCAGACTGGAGCGCAGACGATCGATAAATTGATTGACCTCCTGCTGCAATTCCTGATGCTCTCCGGTCAGTAACGGCGTCAGTTTTCTCAGGTCCATGGCGCGCGGACGAAAATGCAGCATGGCGTCTCGGCGGGAATCATACAGGACCGCATAATCATTAAGGTCATCCAATAACCAATCGGCTAACGGAATGTATGGAATCTTGGCCAAGCTGGGGGCCAGGTTTTCAAAGTAGACCAAGTTAGCTTCGACGATGGGCGAGTCAGGCAGTTTTTCGATTTCAAAGTGCCAAGCCAATAGGTCCAGCGAAGGAAAGACCCAATTCGAGGTTGTTACCTGTAGCCGCAATATGGGGTGAGTGCTGATGGTCACTAAGACATTGGAATCGTCGCGGTGATAAAGCTGCTCGTGCCGCCAGTCGGCATCCCGCAACCAACTGACGGCTCTGGCGCCATCCCGCGTCATAAAGAATAGTCCGGCGAAGGAGCCCATGTTTTCCCGTGCGCCTAAGCGCGGTTGTTGGCGGGCATCACAGGCGTGTGAGGTTTTGTAATTCACTTGATCGTAATAACTGGGGCTCGGCCAGCGCAAGACGGTTAGTTCGCCCTGCGCCGAGAAGCCTGCGGACAAGCCTCCGTTACCGCTTATCCCATTAATATTCGTGGCGCCGCTGAACCAATATTGCTCCATCTGGTCTATGCGGCTTTCGCAACCGGCAGGATCGTCGGCCCACATGGGGTGAAGCCGAACCAGCGGCGTTCCCGGCAGGTTTGGATACGAAGGCTCCCGCGCCAGGACTTGTGATCCAACCACAATGGTAATGATGATCGTTAAAACGGATCGCCAAGCTACCATGTGAATACTCCTTCCCTTCTACGGAAGATAGTCAAGACGTAACTCCGATTATCCTGAGATTCGATCATAAGCCAATCAGGCGGGACCAGACCCAGCCCCGTCCGGGGCTGGATTTTGGCAGCCTTGCGTTTCTTATGATCGAACTTCAGTCCGATTATCATACAATGATGGCAACTCTCGGCCTCCCATACGGCCGAGGACCCACATTCCCTGCGCATGCGCTACACTCCCCAAGCCTCCCGATGGATTACTATGGTCACAGATTCTATTCGAGCAACTCCTTAAGCACGACTTTTCCTCTCAGCAGATCAGCCGGCCAGTCAAGGCTGCTGTACGTCACACCGGCGGCAATGTAGGCGGTTGCCTCCATTTGCTCATCGGCGTGGTCGCTTAACACTTGCTCGACTTCCATGTTCCACATTGAGTTGTGGCGTGCGCCTTCCATCTCTGCTTTGATTTCACGTACGCGGCCTTTGACGTAGTAGGCCATGCCAATGTCGATAATGGACAGCGTGAGCTTACCCGTCTGCCGCATATTGTTGGTTGTGGTACTGTTCTTGTACGTGGCCAATCGTATATTGCAACGATCTTTGGCGACGACTTCAAAATAGCTCAACATCGCCATATGCGGCCACCCCGCCGCATCCGGAGTGCTTAGCAGGATCACCTTTCCGGCTCCAGCCTCAAGATCGGCGCCGTTAAGTTTGAGAAAAAGTTCTTCCGGCAACTCTGCACCCACCAACTTAGACATCGTAAGTCTTCTCCCCGATATTATAAGGTTGTGATTTCGGTACGATCTAAGCTCCGTAGGAGTCCCCCAGCTTGTCCTAACGACACGCAGAATAACGAGGAAACTGGGGAAGTTTCTAAGGAGTCCCCCAGCTTGTCCTGACAACATGCAGATGCCAAAGAGAAACTGCGGAAGTTTCTCAGGCGCTGCCTGTGGTTGTCCATCTTGGTCCACATGTCGCCCCTAGGGGGCTCTGGAGTTTGGACATTTAATGCTTCCCGGGCGTTTTCAGATCTATCGTTTCGCGCAAACCTACCACCTTAGCCGGGCGCTCGTATTCGCAACTCCGAAGGAGCGTCATAAAATAGCCAGGGGCAGAGTCCCGCTACTGCGGGATCGCCCCTGGGAAATTAAAATTTGCGTAGAAGCCCTGAAGGGGCGGAATAATGCCGACATTGCATTCGTCTCCGCTATTGCGCCCTTACAGGGCTAAGGCACGTGGGGCGATTTCCTTTCCAGGGGCGGCGCGCTGCGCGCTCTGCCCCTGGCTATCCTATTAAGCTCCTTCGGAGCTTCGCTCACTGAAGATTCACAATACCGTCCAAATGTCCAAACTCCAGCGTCCCTACGGGGCTTACATCGTGCTGAGATCACACCCCCGTGAACGGTTACGAAACTTCCTTAGTTTCATCCTGGTATCTGCTTGCCGTCTTCGCAAGCTGGGGGACTCCTACGGAGCTTGAGGCCTCCTTCTGGTTACACTTGGCTATAAACACACAGCCTCTCCGGTATCGCCGGTTTTCATGGCGTGCATTCCGGTAGTATCGTTACGCTCAACCACCGGCTAATAGCTGCCAAGCCTCCGGCTTGGTCGAAGCATTCCCCAAGATATGCCGTAGGCACTCAAGCGTCATATTCAACCTCTTTGATGATGTGGGGTCGTATGTAAGGACTGAGCGACTCAGCGGTCACCAGATCAACGCGGCGTTTTAAGACCTCTTCCAAAAGAAATGAAAGCTCGATAAAGTTATCAAAAGTCTTTTGCCCTGGCTCAAATTCTACCAGCAAATCTACGTCACTCTTGGCGTCTTGTTCTCCACGGACAAAGGAACCGAATAGGCCAACCTTTTTCACGCCAAAAGTTTTAATCTTAGCCTGGTTTTCCTTGATTATCGACAGAACATCTTCTTTTGTTTGGGCCGATGTGTTTATCATAGACATAACTCAGCTAACGCACAAACATTGTCTGCGCGGGTGTGACCCCATCACGATGTAAGCCCCGGTAGGGGCGGCATGTTTATAGCTCGAAGCCTAGATGTTTAAACGCTAGCTCCGTAGGAGCGTCATGTAAATCCTGGTTGCCGATCACATGCCGCTCCTACGGAGCTTGGCTCTTATTTCGGATGCCTGTGCTATAAACATGTCGCCCCTACCGGGGCTAATCGTTACATAGATCCGGCAGTGCATTACCACCATTACGGATACATCGTATGGAAATCACACCCGTCTGCGCCAATAATCTTATCAGTTTTCGACGATTTGCGCATCTGGGTACGCCATGGTGGGTAACCGACCGCCGTTATTCTACCGCTATGCTTGGTCAATCGGAGAAAGCCCACACCACCAAAAACCAACACGTAGTATGGATAAGTTACTTACTCGGGGAGACCTACGATTTCTGCCACTATCATGTCCATCACGTGCCCATCTCTAGGAGGGTTATAAAGCATCGGCTTTTCTCCAGGACAAAATACAAGAATACTTCCAAATCCGGTGTGAGAGTAGTCGTTTGCAAAATATTGCCGCTGTGGTTTATTACCCACATTCAAATCAAAAGCCGCGCTCTGCCGGCAAACTACGCCATCATTCCAAGGATTCTCGTCGGTACAACCAAGAGGGAAAAGATCACCAGGAAACCGGTTGCGCGTCCACTGTCCACGATAAAATTCGGTCACCTCTATTGGGCAAATCCCGCCGGCTACCGCGACCCATCTTGGCAGTTCTGAAGCAGGCCTGGTGGTCCACCGCAGGTTCATAGTGGCTAGGTATTCCGACAAAGTCACTGCTTGACCATCACTATCCGTAAAAATCCGTTGCCCCTCATCTGGATCGGGAGTGGCGCCTCTGAAATCTCCAAACATTTGTCTAATCAAATGGCGACACCTTCCCCACGGGGTCTGGCTATCAACTGACGGCAACCAGGGATATCCGAGATTAGGAGTTCCCAGCGTGATTAAGGTCGCCACTCGGTGTCTGGAGAATCCATTCACGATCATGTCCCGCGCGATCAAGCCGCCCATGCTGTACCCAATCAGGATAATGTCCCCTACTGGGTTTACTACATTAATGTGATCGCCTAACACTCTGGCACCATTGGCAGTGTCAGTCGTGCCACCGATTGTACAATCGCTCGGACACTCTCGCCTGTTGGCGCAGTACCAAAAATCAAATCCGGCATCGACAATGAAGCGATTTGGATAATCCCTATCCAGCCGCTCTCGCAGGTTGCGGGCAAAATTCTGTAAATCACCAGACTCTCCACCATCTTGGGCGATCCCGTGCACGAGAAAGATAGTTTGGCGTTGCGTGTACTTAATCGTGGCGTAGTCAGAACCCGTACCCACGCCCTCGCTATAACCAGTCACATAGACATTGCCATTTGCATCCACCGCCAGCGCACTAGCGGCATCCCTCTCATTGCCCGGCCCATTGTAGCGGGCCACCCAGAGTTGATTCCCCGCCGCATCATACTTGACCGTCGCGTAGTCATAAACCGTACCCACGCCCGCGCTCTCACCGGTCACATAGGCATTGCCATTAGCATCCACCGCCAGCGCCGTTGCCACATTATACTGATTGCCCGGCGCCCGGCCCATTGTAGCGGGCCACCCAGAGTTGATTCCCTGCGGCATCATACTTGACCGTCGCGTATTCATAATACATACCCACGCCCCAGCTATAACCGGTCACATAGACATTGCCATTAGCATCCACCGCCAGCGCACTAGCCCAATCCCACGAATTGCCCGGCCCATTGTAGCGGGCCACCCAGAGTTGATTCCCCGCCGCATCATACTTGACCGTCGCGTAGTCATAACGCGTACCCACGCCGTCGCTATATCCGGTCACATAGACATTGCCACTAGCATCCACCGCCAGCGCCCCGAATTGCCCGGCCCATTGTAGCGGGCCACCCAGAGTTGATTCCCCGCCGCATCATACTTGACCGTCGCGTAGTCAGAAACCCTATACACGCCCACGCTCCCACCGGTCACATAGACATTGCCCTCAGCATCCACCGCCAGCGCACTAGCCCCATCCCCCGAATTGCCTGGCCCATGGTAGCGGGCCACCCAGAGTTGATTCCCCGCCGCATCATACTTGACCGTCGCGTAGTCATTCTCCGTACCCACGCCCAGGCTCCAACCGGTCACATAGACATTCCCATTAGCATCCACCGCCAGCGCACTAGCCCAATCCCACGAATTGCCCGGCCCATTGTAGCGGGCCACCCAGAGTTGATTCCCCGCCGCATCATACTTGACCGTCGCGTAGTCAGAACCCGTACCCACGCCGTAGCTATATCCGGTCACATAGACATTACCATCAGCATCGACCGCCAGCGCCGTAGCATAATCCGTCCCATTGCCCGACCCATTGTAGCGGGCTATCCATTGTTGCCCCACCTGCGCCGACAAGAAGCCTGTATGGAAAAGCAGCCATGAGAAAACCAACATAAAATTTTTATGCATAATTTGCCCCTTGAATATTGCCTTTATTTAGATCTCCCCTTGTGCCCAAGCCGTAACGCTCGATTCAATAGCCGCTCCCTTGAAAATACCTGGGAGCGCCGGCTTCCAGCCGGCCTCATCCGAGCCCGAGCACGGGTCTGCCGGCAAGATGCCGGCGCTCCCAGGGCGTCGTTCTGATTTTCATTGTTCGTGGTGCCCCACCCAGGGGCATGAACAACTCCTTCGAAAATAACCCAAGCGCAACAGTACCGGTTGCGATAGCGACCGGCTATGTCTCGCCTCGGCCTACCCGCCCGCTACCGCATCTTATGAAGACGAGTCAATCATAGGATCGATATATTATCCCCCTTATGCCACCGAGTCTATCATAGGCGCCGGCAAACCACAAACAATACCGGCCGGGTTGGGGAAAGAACATACTTTTTGATCGTAGCGGAAGTTCGATCATAAACCGTAGGCGTAGGTCCGTCGCGTCATCCCATAGCTATCTCTTGTGCGCTTCGGGGCGATTCGGAGCGAACTGGAGGCGTCTTGCCGCTTTGTCTTGTTTTTCGTTGCCAAGTTTGATAGACTCGGCTGCACCAGGGAGTTGTTCATGCCCCTTTGAGGGGGCGCCCTGACGAATAATAACAGAACCGCTGAAGATAGCCGAGTGGTTAGGTCGGGGCGAGTCTCACCAGGTCGCTACCGCTCCCTGTTCTGTATCAGTGCTGACCCCCTGAAATGTTTCAAAAAAGGAAACCGGGAAAGCGTAAAGTACGAAAGGAGAGTCTTCTGAAGTTCGATCATAGGAAACGCAAGGATGCCAAAATCCAGCCCCGAACGGGGCGACAGAGTGTAGCCCAGGGTGGAGCGTAGCGGAACCCTGGGTAGGCCGACGAATAAAAATCCTCCAGCCCACGGAGTGGGTGACAGAATCCGACTCTGGTCGTAGAGGATCTGTCGCCCCGCAAGGCGGGGCTGGGCGTGGAAAGGGGTCCATTGTACCCAGGGTTTCGCTGCGCTCCACCCTGGGCTACACTCTGTCGCCCCATACGGGGCTGGGTCTGGTCCCGCCTGATTGGCTTATGATCGAATCTCAGGGAGAGTTTTTAACCGTAGCTACTCTCTGCCGGTGCCGTACTATCGGCTGACCCGTACGCCCTTAGAACGAGGAGGATTCCAATGGAAAAGCAAATTGTGATAGAACTGTCTGAAAAGTTTCGGAAAGGTCTCATCAATCGCCGTGACTTCATTCAGAAAGTTATTCTCTCCACGGGAAGCGTCGTCGCGGCCGGCCACACGTTGAGCCAAATGGGATTTGAAGTGGGGCTCATACAGGAAGCCAAAGCCCAAGGCGGTGGCGATATTATCATCGAAGAAGTCACTTACCCCAGCGCCAATCAAATGATAAGGGGCTATCTGGCCAAACCGGCGCAAGGCGGTCCATTTCCGACAATGATTGTAATTCATGAGATCTTTGGCCTATCAGATTTTATCAAGGACGTGGCGCGGTTATTTGCGCGTAGAGGGTACTTGGCCTTGGCGCCATGCCTCTCGGAAGGCAATTGCGCTGATGACCTTCCTGACGGCAAGCACGCACAATGGATGCTGGACACGCTACAATCCGGTGAAGCGAGGGTCCCCCTCGATGAGCAGGACAAGCTGATCGCCGGATTCAACTGGTTGGCGCAGCGATCGGATGTCGACCCGACACACATCGGATCGGTGGGATTTTGCTGGGGCGGGGCGCGCTCCTTCACGCTGGCCACACGACTCGAGAATCTCTGGACCGCCTTGGTTTTTTACGGCAGCACTCCACCGCTGGCTGAGTTGGATACCATAAAAGCTCCGGTGCTGGCCCTCTACGGCGGTCTGGATAACGCATCGCCGACGAGCATCACCGGCCGCGCCGCTGAAACCGCCCGGGCCATGCGCGATGCGAAGACCGGTCCCAAAATCTTCGAGTGGGAAATATACAATCAGGCGCCGCATGGCTTCTTTGCCGACCGCGAAACCAAAACGGTAGCGGTAACCCGGGCGGCCCTAATCGCCAAGGATTTGATGTTTGACTTCCTGGATCGTCAGTATGACCGGCCCTAACTGAATTTTACCTGTTTGGGTCCGGTTCGTCCGTATCAGCGTTAATTCGCGTGTATTCGCGGTTACTAAAAAGAGCAAATGATGGCGATTCGTCCTACATGAACCGCTAATGAACGCCAATGAACGCGAAGTGAGTAAAAAGAATAATATTGTCTGACAAGATGAACTTGTGTTGAAATGGGCAAAATATTTTTTTGGAGGTAGCCTTCTACACGAGCACTTCCCGGCCGACTCCGCCGCCACGCCCTCTAATTTACAAGGCGAGCCGGTTCTTGTACAATAGGCCCGTTACGATGTAATTTCGACACCGTCGGTCTCGAACGCGCGCGCCATGAGACATGGGATTGGCCCAGCAAGGTCGCAAGATCGGAGCACGGAGCCTATGCAGAAAGCCTGGTCCATCATAATTGTCCCCTTGGCGTTGATCCTCACCGCGCTTATGGCAACCGTATCGGTTCTGGTGTCCTTTGTTCCGGGCGGCAAGCCTTGGCAGTTTGCCTGTTCACGAGCCTGGGCGCGGGGACTTCTCGCACTGGGCGGCATACGCGTGCGCGTGCACGGTTTGGAGCGCATCAGCTCCGGCCGGTCTTATGTGTTTGTCGCCAATCATCAAAGCTATTCGGACATTTGGTCTTTGTTGGCGGTGTTGCCGCTGGAATTTTGTTTTGTCGCTAAAGAATCGCTTTTCCACTGGCCTTTCATTGGCTGGCATCTTCGCCGCTCCGGTATGATCTCCATCGATCGCCGCGGCATGAAAGAGACCTATCGTGCCCTGCTGGCCGCCGCCGAAAAAATTCGCCAGGGTACTTCCGTGGTGATTTTTGCGGAGGGCACTCGCAGCATCGCCGGCGAGATCGGACCGTTTAAGCGCGGTTCTTTATTGGTGGCTATCAAGGCCGGCGTGCCGATTGTTCCGATTGCCATCAACGGATCGCGCGCCTGCTTGCCCAAGGGTTCCTGTCTCATACGGGCCGGTGTTATCGACATGGTTATTGTAGACCCAATTTCGGTTGCCGATAATGGCCGCGCCGACGAACGCCAGCTTACCGAAATGGTGCGCGGCGCCATTGTCAAGCACTATGTTAATCAGTAACTGAGATTCGATCATTAGAAACGCTCGGATATCAAAATCCAGCCCGCGCGGTCCTGGAGTTTGGACATTTGGAAGAGAGTGGGATGCCGCTTACTATCCAAAGCTCCAAAGGAGCGAGCTATAATAGCCAGGGGCAAGCGGAGCGCAGCCCCTGGAAAGAAAGCGTCCCCAGCACGCAAGCCCTGAAAGGGCGCACTAATGAAGATCAATTCATATGCCACCGTCGTTGACTTCCATACGTATTCACCGAGCCGAAGGGTAGCGCGCCCTTTCAGGGCGCATAACTTCGACCATGTTACGTACCAGGGGCGGCGCTCCGCTTGCCCCTGGCTATTATAGAACGCTCTTTCAGAGCTACGCGAACCCGCTTCGGGCAATGACGGGGCGTTCGCTCACAGTGGTGGGAACGAAAGGATCGCGCGGGGCTGTGACAAATGTCCAAATTCCAGAGCCCCCGTGCGGGGCCAGTTTTGCTACCGTCTGATTGGTTTATGATCGAATCGCAGTTAATCAATAAAAGCCTGACGAGGCGCTTCATTAGAACAGGGCGTTGTTCTATCACTCAAAGGTTGTAGGATCAATCCAAAGATTCCGTAGTTCGTTTCGCGTGCGAATCCAGAGTTCGTTGCAACAAACTGCGAATCCAGAATTTGGGTTCCCAACGCATTTCACGGAGCTATATATGGACGAGCTAACCCGTCAATCACGTCAAGATTTTTCATTGGTACTCAAGGGCGGCACGGTTATTGATGGCTCCGGCCGCCCGCGTATGGAGGCCGATATTGGCATTGATGGTGACACTATTTACACGGTAGATCCCAAGGGCCATCTGCGAGGCGAAGAGACTTTGGATTGTCGCGGCTTGATTGTTGCTCCCGGCTTTATCGACACGCATAGCCATTCTGATCTTATGGTTTTGAGCGACCCTTCGCTGCCCATGAAGGTCCGCCAAGGCATCACGCTTGAGGTGTTTGGACAGGACGGCATATCGGTAGCCCCGGTCAGATCCGCTGACAAGCCGCAGTTACGAAGGCAACTAGCCGGATTGCTCGGCGATCCGCCGCTCGAATGGAACTGGAACTCGGTCGGCGAATACCTAAGCCATCTGGAACGAACCGGCGCCGCCTTTGATCGCGGTTATCTCGTACCGCACGGCGCGGTTCGTCAATGGGTCGTGGGTAGCGAAAACCGGCCGGCCAAAAATTGGGAGCTTCGCCAAATGGTCGATCTGGTGGATCAGGGCATGGCGGAAGGCGCTTTGGGCCTATCCACCGGCTTGATCTATCCACCCTGCTGTTACGCAGAGACGGACGAGTTGGTGGCGTTATGTCGAGTCGTAGCCGCCCGCCAGGGAGTCTTTGTCGTGCATATGCGCAGTGAGAGCGATGTGATCGTCGAAGCGGTGGCTGAAATGATCGACGTTGGCCGTTTGAGCGGAGTTCATGTCCATATCTCGCATTTCAAAATTGCGGGACAACAGAATTGGGCGGAGATCGGCAAGGTGCTCAACATGATCCATGAAGCCCAGACACAAAACATACATATCACCGCGGACCAATATCCATACATCGCGGGCAGCACCATGCTCGGCGCGATCCTGCCGCCTTGGGCGCATGACGGCGGCGTGGACGCCACGCGGGCGCGTTTGTCCGATCCTGCGATTCGAGCCCAAATGCGTCAGGAAATGGCTCGAACAGAGAAATGTTCGTGGGATAATTTCTGGAAATGGTCCGGCCCGGAAGGGATTCGAATTGCCGATATTCCGTCCGGCCGGCAGAACGATCTGATCGGCAATAGCTTGGCAGAGGCCGCCGCGCTACGGGACCAGGATCCTTTCGAATTTGCTTTTGATTTGTTGCGGACGGAGAACATGGGGGTAGCCATGGTGAGCTTCAGCCAAAGTGAAACCGTCGTGGAAAGGATCATGCGCGAGCCCTACGTCAACGTTTGCACCGATGGTTTGCTGGGCGGCAAACCGCACCCGCGGGCCTTTGGAACCTATCCCCGCATACTGGCGCGGTACGTGCGGGAACGGTCTATCCTTACCCTTGAGGAAGCCATCCGCAAGATGACCTCGCAAGCGGCGCAGACCTTCCGGCTGCCTGGATACGGCGCCATACAGCCCGCCTGCCATGCTAATCTTGTGGTATTTGACGCGGCGAATGTGCAGGACGAAGCCACTTTCGAAAATCCCGTGCAGTATCCCAGCCACATAACACACGTACTGGTCCATGGCGATTTTGTCGTGCGCGAAGGCCTAATGACCGGCGAGCTGCCCGGCCGTGTGATCCGGTCAGCCGAGGTTTCCACCTAGTAACGAGGCGCTTCTTGCTTAAGCCGCATCGTTCGTACGATCCCCTACTTGGAGCAGGCCGCGTCGATCCGCGGGCCTCTCGGCGTTTTTTTGAAACTGTTCCCCAAATCCTTCCTCTAATGTAGCGGTTCCATTAGCGCTTTGGATCGCAACGATCTCTCTCGTATGGACCCTGACACAAGTGGTTCAAGGTCTCGCTCTCCTAATTAGTGATTCACGTCAAACCCAATAAGGAGGATGTCATGTTAAGAAGACTGGCTTTCGCACTGATGCTTTCCCTTGTGGCTTCGTTGACTGTCTTTAGTCAAATCGTTCCCCAAACTGTCTTTCCTTTCCCACAAATCGCCATTGGTCAAATGGGCGATGGCAATGAGTTCCGCACGCAAGTTATTCTAACAAATCCCAGCGAACGGGAGGCCTTCGGAACCATGGACTTCCTGGACGACGAGGGACGCGATATTACTTTGTGGGTGCGCTCGCTGCGCACCGGAGAACTACGAAGGGTAACCGGTGTGCTGCCCTTTAGAATTAAATCCGGCGTTACTACCGTTTGGGAACTCAGCTCTGCGGATTCCGTGCGGTCAGGTTCTTCGATAGTCTCAACCGATTATCGCGATGGCGGGAATGGGGTCCGAATTAGCGGGACCGCCGCTTATGGCATTTTTGATGAACGCGGCAATATACTGTCATTGGCCGGTGTCGGCGCCAGCGGTTTTATTACCGATGCCTTCGTCCCCATTCTTGATGATAGCAGCCGCGCGATGAATACGGGAATTGCCTTTACCACGGTGCTGCCCACGACGATTTTCTTTAGCTTGTTGGATGACAATGGCAATACTTTGGCCACCGCACAGGCCAGTTATCGCGACGGTATTCACCGTGCGCTATTTTATAATGAGATATTTGGCCGACCGCCGTACTCGCGCTTGACCATACGTTCAGTGCGGATCATCAGCAATAACCCCATCGCGACGATCGCCATACAAATGGCCGGTAATACTCTCACGTCTCTCCCGGTCGTGGCCATTGCGGGCGTATCATACAAAGCCGGCGATGCTCCTCTCGATTTGGGCGGGATATTACGTCGGCGGCACTCGACTATGGATCTTAGCGCCGCGCCCATGCCGTAGCGCACAAGCTCGCGGCCGCGAGCTTTGGCCGTATGGTTTATTATCACTGACCACGCGGCGCCTTAGTACTCTAAGAGCCCCGCAGAGCGGGGCTTATTGTGTAGAAGTTACGCGTTCCTGGGGCTCACGCCCCAGACATTATGCTGCCACCCCGACATGTCGGGGCTTTACATACGGAAACGTCCAAACTCCAGTGGCCGCGTAGCGGCCTAATGACTTTAGCCGTGCCTTTCAAGGCACGGTACGTCCAACGGCGGAAATCCCTTTCGTCCCGATGCTGTCGGGACGACTGAACCGCAGCACGGCATATAAATTATGGCCAACATATACACTTCACCACCGCAACGTCGAGCGTAATTTATGGGACTGAATTTCCTAGAGCGCCGTAAGAACGCCATTATCGCCCGAATCAATCGTCGCTGACGCGACGGAGGGCCTATGGCGGACCCATGCGACCCGTGCCCTAAAGGACACGGCTAAAGTCATTAGGCCGCTACGCGGCCCCTGAAGTTTGGACATTTTATTTGGTCCTGCAGGGCGGGAGAGTCAGCTTGTCTTCGCAGGCTCGGCACTTCGGGCCACCAAAATGTCCAAACTCTAGCGGCGGCCCTAAAGGTCTGCACCACCCATTTGAAAAAAACATTAATGAATTTATGAGACGATGCACTTAGCTATAACCTTCGCCGAACGGCCGCCCCATTCCGTGCTAAGAGCCTTTCTCGTTAGTCTACAGCGACGCCTCGTCAGTACTTCTCGGTAGAGCCGTATTTGGGCGATGGCGTCTTGAAACGCTTGGTCAGCGCTGACGCGCGCCGCTGAAAGAATTGAAGAATAACCACCCCCAGAATGGAGGTGACCACCGACTGGATTACCGCCTGGGTAAAGAAGTGGGAGTAAGCGTGGCGACCAATCATCAGTAGTAGGAGGAAGACGACAAGACTATTTCCAAGGCTGGCGAGAAAAAGGACAAGCCCGCGCGACCCCTGTCGTTCCATTACTACTTTCTTACTGACAACGGCTATGACGTAGCCGGTAAGCGTCATGGCAAATCCATGTATGCCTAAGGGAAGACCCTGCACAGCGTCTTGAGTCAGCCCGAAGAGCGAACCGGTCAGCGAGCTGTGCACGCGCCGCCCCTTCATGGATACGTAAACCGTGATGATCAATGGCAGATCGAAGTAAGTCAGCGGATAGATGTTTAAAATCCAACCAATGGACTGAATGATCGTGGTTCCCAACACTAATAAACAGATTTTTAAGAGGCTCATTATCTATTCGTTAAGTAAGTCACTCATTGAGCAACCCTAGGCGTGGCCCCTATACGAGATGGCCGGTTCGCTTTCGGGAATCCTCGGCGCCCATGAAAATAATTGGGAGGCGCCCGCGTGGGGCCGCGTAATCTGGGCGCGCTCATGGCTTTATCAACAGCAACACGTCTTCCAGCCGCCAAACATCCGTCGCCGGCTTGACCTTAATATCCTTATAGATCGTGGTGGAGGGTCGCACATCGACGATCGTTCCAATACGCAGGCCTTTGGGGTAAGTCCCGTCCATGCCGAAGGTGGTCACTACGTCTCCCGCTTCGACCTTGGCTTCCTGCCCGACGTACATCAACGTCAGCCATTCTCCACCGGTCCCATTAATCACGCCCCTGACGCCGCGGCTCTCAATGATAGCGTTGGCCGCTTCGCCGGAATTGGTGATCAGCCGCACTTCGGCGAGTGTTTGACTGACCGACCATATGCGCCCGACCACGCCCTCTATACTTATGACTGGGATGTCCCTCTTCAAGCCATAAGCGGAACCCTTGTCAATGAAAATTGTCTGCGAGAAAAATGACGGTTTCTTAATGACGACCCGCGCGCCTTCGGCGCTATAGGGCAGTTGTCGTTTGAACTGCACTAACTCGGTCAGTCGCCGGTTTTCATCCAATATCTGTGAATTCTTCCAGACCTGTAACTGAAGATCGGCAACCTCGCGCTTTAACGTCTGGTTTTCTTTATATAGGCCTTTTAGATAAAAATATTGTCGCCATACCCGCTCAAGACGCTGCGAACTCCTTTCGATAATGTGAATAACTGGAGCATTGGCGTTGATCAGCCAAATCTTGAGTAATGAGGTCCCTTCCAGATTTTTCGCTTGCAGTGAAATTAAAGCAATGTGCAAAATCAACAGCAGACCAAGAATGATACGCGGTTTGTGGTCCTTGATGGCACTTATCACAGCAGGCTCATGCGAAAAGTAAGCGCTTAATTAATGCAGATCCTTTTCAATAGACGAAAATCTTCCAGCATTCGACCAATTCCGAGCACGACGGAGGAGAGCGGGTTCTCGGCAACAAATACCGGCAGACCAGTTTCTTCGCTGATGCGTTTATCAAGTTTCTTGAGCAAAGCGCCGCCGCCGCTTAAGACTACCCCGCGATCTGCGATATCGGCCGATAGTTCCGGCGGAGTGCGTTCGAGCGCGACTTTCAGCGCATTGACAATGATAGTAACGCATTCGCTGAGCGCCTCACGGATTTCTTCGTCGTTGATCAGCACGGTCTTGGGAACGCCCTCGATTAAGTTTCGTCCTTTGATTTCCATGGTCATCGGTTTGTCGAGCGGATAGGCCGATCCCAGCTCGATCTTGATCTGCTCAGAGGTGCGTTCGCCGATCAGCAAGTTATGCCGTCGTTTGATGTATTGTATGATAGCTTCATCCATCTCATTGCCGGCGACTCGCACGGAGCGACTATACACAATGCCGGACAAAGAAATAACGGCAATATCCGTAGTTCCGCCTCCAATGTCCACTACGATGTTCCCGGAAGGCTCTTGTATAGGCAATCCAGCCCCGATGGCCGCGCTTACCGCCTGCTCAACCAAGTAGACTTCGCTGGCCCGTGCGCGCAGGGCCGACTCTTGAACGGCGCGCTTTTCCACCTGTGTGATCTCTGATGGAATGCCTATGATAATGCGCGGGCTAACCAAGTGATTGCGGTTGTGCGCTTTCCGAATAAAATATTTCAACATTTCCTCGGCAACGTCGAAGTCTGCAATCACACCGTCATTGAGCGGCTTAATGGCAATGATGTTAGCTGGCGTTCTCCCCAACATTTCCTTGGCTTCCTTGCCGACCGCGTATACGTGATTAGTGTTCTTGTCGATGGCAACAATCGATGGCTCATTTACCACGATCCCTTTGCCTTTGGCGTAAACCAGCGTGTTGGCCGTTCCGAGGTCTATGGCGAGGTCGTTGGAAAAGAAGCTAAAAAGCGAGCGAAATTTCATAATTCTCCTTCGGCTCCAAGATTAGCGCGGGACCCCATCTCAAAAATCCCTTCGGTTAGGAATAAGACGCGTCGTAAGCATTCGGGAAGCACGAGCTTTAGCCGGGCGCCGCGCCGCCTACTACACGGAGTCAATCCCCATACCATCCGCCGATTCCGGTGTAAAGTCAACAAAACAACACACAAGACCGGAACCCGGAAATGCCGCCGATCCCAGCCGGACTTCCCTGGGTCCCACGGGAATAGCCAATGGGATTTTAGGATTGGTCACAACCGTAAATACTAACCCCTTGAAGAAAATTAGTAAATAGACAAGCCGATTATTCATAGGAAAGCGTTCAATTTTTCTGCAAAGCTCGTGAGCAAAGCATGAATCAACCCAGCCGGCGCACCCGCTTCGTTTGATGCGACGCTTGTCCGCATTCACCCATGGCCGCTGTTTGCGCGCCATCGGCCGCCTCACGTCGAAATTCTGTGGCGCGACTCCTTCGTCAGGGCGCCGAGAGCCTTGTAGTCATAAGATTGTTTTGGTTCTGAGATTAGATCAAAAGCCTATCGAACGGCCGCTGAGACGGCCCCGCACGGGGTCTCTGGAGTTTGGACATTGGCCACAGCCCGGCGCGATGCTTTCGTCCCCACCACTTTGAGCGAGCGCTCCGTCATAGCTCGAAGCTTGTGCGCGTAGCTCTGAAGGAGCGGGCTATAATAGCCAGGGGCAAGCGCAGCGCAGCCCCTGGAAAATAATCGCCCCAAGCACGCCAGCCCTGAAGGGGCGCACTAAAGGATATCAATTCCTAGGCCGCCATCGATTTCTTCCATGCGTATTCATCGAGCAGAAG
>JACOSC010000130.1 GCA_016179055.1 Acidobacteriota bacterium | reverse complement strand
GGTACCCTGGTTACTATTGCCGAGGTCATGACCCTGGCGATCGGCAAGGACACCGGGCGGCTGTATGCGGGGACCGGCGGCGCCGGCATATGGTTCAGCGACGACCAAGCCGAAACCTGGGAGTAACCCGAAGCAGCAACGTCCTTCTCCCGGCAATGTTCCTGGCTCATACCCCGGCGGGCCACTCGACGAATGAAAACAGAACCGGGAGCGGTAGCGACCGGGTGGCCGAGACGGATCGGCCAAGGCCGGGTCTCACCCGGTCGCTAGCGCAACCGGTACTGTTTTGCTGGAGATAGTTTCAAGGAAAAAACTTATGGCAGAGCAAAGCCTGCAAGAAAAGTACTCGCCGCAAGGCATCTGTTTTGGCTGTGGCCCGGCAAATCCCAAAGGGTTGCGCATTCGCAGTTGTGTACGCGGCGACGTAGTGATTGCGCAATGGCAAGCCCTGCCGCATCATGAAGCCTTCCCGGGCGTTTTGAATGGCGGCATTATCGGCGCGCTGCTGGATTGTCATTCGAATTGGGCCGCCGCTTGGCGACTAATGCTGGAAAGCGGCGCAGACCGGCCGCCATGCACGGTCACGGCCGAGTATGCCGTAAAACTGCTGAGACCCACTCCCAGTCACGAGCCCGTGGAGCTCTCCGCCAAAGTGGTCGAATTAAAAAATGATCGAGCCGTTGTCGAAGCCGTCTTGGCCGCGAAAGGAAAAACTTGTGCTACTTGTCGCGGGACATTTGTCGCCGTAAAGCCCGGCCACCCGGCGTACCATCGCTGGTGAGTCATGATCGGCCGGTTAAGCACGGACGCTGGTCCGGCAGCCTGAAGCGACGGCTCGGGTTCAATGCGCAGTGGCCGCGATGGCCGCGGGTCTGAAGCGCTCCCCACCGCTCATCGGATTCGGGAAGACGTACACATGCTGTATGGGTGATCGGTAGGTATTGTCGCGCGCGTCCGTAGCACTGACGTAATAGTCGACAAAGCTATCGGATAAACCAGTAACTTTGGCGTAATAGTAATCGGCAATATATTGCGGCTCCTCCCCCAGCATGGGCAGTACTTCGCGACGATTCATGGCGGCCGTAAGCCACGAACCGGTATACGGTCCGCCGGCGTAAGTCTTAAACTGATCTTCATTGGGAGGGCGATCACCGTTGCTGCGATAGTGCAGGGTCACGTCGGCGATGCCCGAGACGTCGTAGGCGTAGGTCCACACCCAGAAATCGGAGTCCGCGGAAGGGGTGATGCGGTAACTGTACTGCGCTCCGAAGTTTTCGCCGCCGGGATTCCACGGATGGCGCTGCGGGATAAACACGGTCGGCGGTGTTTCGTCCAGATATGGGTTGGCCTCGAGAATCTCGTCGATTTGCCGCGTGGCATTGGTCTGCGCGACCACCGGTCGCCGGCACTCGTCGCCGGGACAACCGAAGTATACAAACCCGCTATCGATGCCGCCAAGGTAATAGTGCCAGCCAAGCTCCACCGCATTGGGTCTGTCACCGAAGCTCCACGGGTCGCGTACTTGATCAATCCGCGGAGCTAGACCGGCCATCTGCTGGGCCGTCTTGACGCGATTTTCCGTAGCCAATATTACGCGCCAAACATCGGCTTTGTCGCTGACGCCAAGACTGGGATCCACGACATTGATTCCGCCGTCTCGGTAACTGGGCGGCCAATGCCAATTGATAAAGATCGGTGAGCCGAAATCCGAGTCGGCATAAACCCACCCGCCGTCTTCAACATGCACAATATCGTCCGGATCCGGTGGGTGGTCCCGCAAGAATTGCTCGATGGTAGTTGGCTCATAGCCGCGCGCTACGGCCTGTCGGGCAAAGTTGTTGACCCATTCCATGTAATAGGAGTATCCGCCGCTCCAGGCGTTATCGCCATCGTGGGCTAATAGCGCAAGGCACGGTCCGTCGGCCGAGCAGCGCGCCGTTAGATCATTGAGCAAATTCAAATCCCACGTACTGTAACTGTCTTTCCAACCCAGCGCCTGATCGCTCGGCAATAGGATTAACTTCGCTTCTTCTCCGGTCGCTGGGTCCACATGGCGGGCAAAATGGGCTTGAAAGGCGAAGGGCATGGCCGCCGCCGGGGAATTTCCGCGATCAATGCGGATACGTTTGTAGTTATCCACGCCTTGGGCTGGGTTGAGCTGATCGGCCTTATTCGGCGCATCGCAATTCTCTCCCCCAGATCCCCACACGAGCGGAAAATCAGCGCAGGCCCGTGAGAGGTGATTGTTGGCGACAATGCTCCAGGTCACTCCCACTTTGTTCAGAATTGGAATCATGCGGATAGAAAAGCCGCTTTCTGTGGGAAAGTAGCCGCGCGAGGTTGGCGGCGATGCCCCCCAAACCAGTTCCATTTGCCGTTGATGAAGCCGCAGCTCCATTTCCAAGGTCTCATCGCTAAGCAGCGGCGCCAGGCCGTGATGGTAAGTAAAATTGACCAGGTCCATGCGAGGCTGGCCGCCGGTAGTCGTCCAGTGGCGTGCTTCGCGGTTCGGAAGATTCCAGCCGGCTCCGTAGCGCAGTTGCCCAGCGGCGCCAAGACTCTGCACATTTTCCATTAGCGCGCCCGAATAGCTCACTTGCGCGCCGGAGTTCCGCGACCAACCAATCGAGCGCAAGGCCTCGCGCAAGCGGCCTTGGTACGCGGCCACACGATCGTCAACGCCAAAAATAGCCCGCAGGTTTTCCGGGCGAGGATGCGGCCGGCCGGCATCTTGCTGCCTAATGGTATCCCAAGCCGATTCGTAGTGATCGTTGCCGCTGACTCGTCGGTCAGGCCAATATATGGGTTGGTGCAAGTGCCATAGATAAGAGGTGAACAGAATAGTATCGGCCGCTTCCAATCGACCGGGCAGCCATAAGAGGACGAGGGCCATCCAACAGAACCATCGCTGCCAGCGATTTTTTAATCTCGTCTTTTCGTGTCGAGTATTCATTAAACGACCTCCTGAGATTCGATCATAAGCCAATCAGACGGTAGCGGTGTCGGCCCCGTCATAGCCCGAAGCTGGATCGCGTAGCTCTGAAGGAGCGGGCTATAACAGCCAGGGGCAAGCGTCGCGCAGCCCCTGGTATGTAGTATTATATAAGTTATAAGCCCTGAAAGAGCGGGATACCCTTCTGATCGATTAATGCGTATGGAAGAATACGACGGCGGCCTTGGAATTGATCTTCATTAGTGCGCCCTTTCAGGGCTGACGTGCTGGGGACGCTTTCTTTCCAGGGGCTGCGCTTGCCCCTGTCGAGTAGACGAGGTGCTCCCAGAAGAGACAGACCGTTTCCTCCAGTTGCCGCCTCGTCCCTC
>JACOSC010000133.1 GCA_016179055.1 Acidobacteriota bacterium | reverse complement strand
GCCCAAGTCGCCACGGGCGACCATGATGCCGTCGGCGGCAGCGACGATCTCTTCAATGTTTTTAAGCGCCTCGTGCTTTTCAATCTTGGCAATGACGGGAATATCCGACGAGGCGGCCTTCAGCATTTGTTTGGTCTGCTCTATGTCCGACGCGCTACGGACAAAGGACAGCGCAATGTAATCAACTTTTTCTTGAACCCCAATCGTGATATCGGCCTTATCTTTCTCCGTCAAGGCCGGCACCTTCAAGCTGCCCGTCAGGAGGTTCACTCCTTTATGGGAGCTCAACAAGCCGCCGGTGATGATGCGGCATACTACGTCGGTGGCGGTAACCTTTTCGGCGCGGAGTTCCAGCGTGCCATCGGCCATCATGATGGTGTCACCCGGCTTGATTTCATTGGGAAACTCGGCATAACTTACCGACGCCCGGCGATCGTCGCCCTCCAGCGGCGTGGTGGTCAAAGTGAACTGGCCTCCGCCGGGCAGCGTCGCCACATCATGGGCGATGGCTCCAATGCGAATCTTGGGCCCTTTCAAATCCAGCAAAACCGCGATGGGCTTGCGCAATTCCGCGGCGATTCCGCGCAGAGCGCGGATCATACGCACATGTTCTTCGGCGGTTCCATGAGAAAAATTAAGTCGAGCTACATTCAAACCGGCCGCGATAAGCGCCCTAAGCGTCTGCGGATCCGTACTGGCCGGACCAATCGTTCCCACTATTTTTGTCTTGCGCACTATGTCGCTCCTCTGAAAATACCTGGGAGCGCCGGCATCTCTGCCGGCGAATCCCGTAGCGAATTGCGTCCACCCTTGCCCCGACGGTAGTCGGGGCGCTCCCAGGGATATCGTTACTATTTTCATGTCTCGGGGTGCGCCCACAGGGCGCATGAGGAACTCCCTTGAAAATCGGGGATCGGGGGCCAGATGAAGACCTCTCCATTCCCCAACCCCTGACCCCCGGTTTTCATTCGTCGGGTTGCCCCACCCAGGGGCATGAAGAACTCCTTAGAAACTTCCCCAGTTTCATCGTTGTTCTGCGCGTCGTTAGACAAGCTGGGGGGCTCCTACGGAGCTTATATCGTACCGAAATCACACCCTACCTTACTCAGACTTCTACGGCGTCGCCGGGTAGAGAACGGAGTATCGCTCGGGCCGGCGCGCCGTCGCTCCCCTTGATGGCCAGCGGTAGACAAATTAATTCATAATCGCCTGGCTCAACTTCAGTGAGATTTATCCCTTCTAGAATAGCAACGCCGGCGGTGAGGAGAACATGGTGTGCCGGAAGGTCTTTGTTGTCGAACGCATCGACCGACAAGTAATCGATCCCAACCAAAACGATGCCTTTAGCGACCAGATACTCCGCGCCATCTCTGGTCAGGGCCACGAAGCCCTCCGCAAAACGGGCAGTCCGCCATAAGGCCGAGTTAACGGTTTTAAACAGCACGCGGGAAACGCCGGCAAGATCGGCCCGGCGGAGCGCTGAGCCATCAATTCGCTGAACGTCACTGGCAAATTCTAAAACACGAGCTAAACCAAGGCCGCGCTCGAGGGGAACATCATCCATGGTAACGCCGTTGTTGAGTACATGGTGGGGGGCGTCCATGTGCGTCGCCGTGTGAACGCCCAGGCTGATATGCAGAAGATTGACCGGGTCGCCTTGGCGCATACGCATACGCTCCGCCATGTGCAGCGCCGGATCGCCGGGATAGACGGGCAAGGCCTGAGAAATTGGAACGGAGATGTCATAGAGCTTCATTCGGACCTCCATAGGTCAAGAACGATGACCACGACCTTGTTTCACGGCAAGAATAATGCTTTAATCTATGCTATCTTGACGAAGGTTGCAAGTGCCGTGTACCATCGGGTGGATGAAGTTAGTGGCCCATATTGTTGCCGGGCGAACTTGGCCGCGCCGCAGAAACTATTTTCGCGGCGGCGCGCCGGTGGCGATTTTTATATAAGCGGCTTGTGCGGATCTGTGGATGGCCATCCGTGCGAATGTCGTTACCGCAGAGAATGAACATGAAAGCATTCATTCGATCGATCATAAATCAGAGCCGTCTTGGTTCTAACTGGTTAAGCTAAGGAGTTGTTCATGCCCCTGGATGGGGCACTACGACGAATGAAAACAGAACCGCCTGCGGTAGCGGGCGGGTGGCCGAGCCGTGTAGGCCGGCGTGAGACATACCCGGTCGCTACCGCTCCCGGTTCTGTTTCGCCGGGGTTATTTTCAGAGGAGTTCTTCATGCCCCTGGGTGGGGCACCACGACGGATGAAAATGGGCGCGTACGGTGGTAAGCTGGAGCGGTCACGTTCGGCGCGGAGGTCGTAGTTTCTCTGGTGCGCGAAGCCCGTAGAGGAGTTTGACCGGAGCCTCTCTCAGCACCACAAACTGTCGCCCCCGGCGTCGGGGAGCACGCAAGGGAGATTTGTCATAAAGCAGAGGCTCGGCCGAGTGTGATCTCAATCCAACCATAGGAGGTAAGATCATGCAAGTCGTGCATCCGAACTGTGCGGGGATCGATGTGCACAAACGCGATCTGAAGGTGTGTGCGGTGCGCCGCGAGGCGGCGGGGCCACGGAGCGAAGAGGTACGGACCTTTGGGACAATGACCAAGGAGTTGGAAGCGCTGCGGGCGTGGTTATGCGAACGCGGCATCCGAGTGGTGGCCATCGAGAGCACCGGGGTGTATTGGAAGCCGGTGTTCAACCTACTGGAAGCAGACTTTCAGGTAATACTGGTCAATCCGGCGCATTGCCGACAGATGCCGGGGCGCAAGACCGACGTGAAAGACTGCCAATGGCTGGCGCAGTTGTTAGAGCATGGGTTGCTGAAGGGCAGCTTCATCCCCCGACAAGGTCGGGGCCATCCGAGATTTGCGGGATCTGACGCGCTACCGGCGGCGCTTGATCCAGGCGCGTGCGACGGAAGTCAACCGGGTGCAGAAGGTGCTGGAGACAGCCAATATTAAGTTGGCGAGCGTGGCGACAGACGTGATGGGCAAGTCGGGGCGGGCGATCTTGGCGGCGCTGCTCGCCGGAGTCCAGGATACGCAGCGGTTGGCCGAACTGGCGCGGGGACGGCTGCGGACGAAGAAGGGGGAACTGGAACAAGCCCTGGCGGGTCTGTTTCGCCCGCATCATGCGCGGCTGCTGACCCACATCCTGGCGCACATCGACTTTCTCGAGGAACAGATCGGCGAATGCACGCGGGATATTGAGGGCCTGTGCCGCCCTTTTGAGGCGGAGTTGGCGCGGCTGGACACGATCCCGGGGGTGGACCGGCGGGCGGCCGAGGAGCTGATCGCGGAGATCGGCGTGGACATGCGCGTGTTTCCGTCGCCTAAGCATCTGGGCTCCTGGGCGAAGATGTGTCCGGGGAACAACGAAAGCGGCGGCAAGCGCTATAGCGGCCGCACCGGCCGGGGCAACCACTGGTTACGATCGATCCTGGTGCAATGTGGGCATGCGGCCGGGCATACGAAGGCGACGTATCTGGGGACCCAATATCGGCGGGTTGCCGGTCGCAAGGGCAAGCGACGGGCGGCGGTGGTGGTGGGGCACAGCCTCTTGAATGCCGTCTATTTCATCTTGCGGGATGGGGTGGAGTATCGCGAGCTGGGGGCGCAGCACTTTGACCAGCTCCACAAGGGCCGCCTCATTCACTATCATGTCCGACGGCTGGAAAGCCTGGGCCTGAAAGTGAATGTCCAGGAACTAGCCCAGCCGGCCTAATCGTCAAATATCGGTTATTTTCAAGGGAGATGCCGCCATGCACCCAGACAGCCCCACACCGCACCTATCCTCGGCAGAGGCGCAGACTCGTCTGCGCGCCGCCGTTCACTCAAAGGCGGTCGAACAGTACTATGCCATGTACTCCAGCCTATTGGGAGGGATCGTCACCGATCCGGCCTTTATGGTTATTCCCATCGATGATCATATGGTGCACCGCGGCCATGCCGTCTTTGATACCGCCGTGGTAACGGACGGCTACGTTTACCAGTTGGACCCGCATATGGATCGGCTGCTGGAATCGGCGAGGTTGGCCAAGATTGCGCCGCCCAAATCGCGGGCACAACTGCGTCAAATCATCTTAGACACTATCACCGTTGCCGGCCGGCGTGCCGCTTCGGTGCGCTATTGGCTTTCCGCCGGACCTGGTGGGTTTGGTCTTTCCAGCACAGAATGCGTGACCAGCAGCTTCTTTGTGATGGTCTTTGCCGGATTGCAGTATCCCGAGTCCTATTACACGCAAGGAATGAAAATTATTACCAGCCAAGTTCCGATCAAGCCGCCGTTCTTTGCGCGCGTTAAATCTACAAACTATTTGCCGAACGCCCTGGTGGTCATGGAAGCCAAAGAAAAAGGCGCGGATAATGGGCTCTTTTTGGATGAGCGCGGTCTGCTCGCCGAGGGTTCGAACATGAATTTGGCCATTGTGACGCCCGACGGTGTGCTTCGCCATCCGGCTTTTGACCGTATTCTGGCCGGGATTACGATTCAACGATTGCTGCAGCTTTCGCAATCATTGGTTCAAAACGGATTGTTGAAAGGAATCGCCGTAGAAGATATTACATTGGAGACGGCGCGATCGGCGCGGGAAATGGTTCTGGTCGGAAGCACGATCAAAGTTGCGCCGGTCGTGGAGTGGGATGGACGGCCCGTCGGCGATGGCAAGCCCGGCCCAGTAGCGCGGGCGCTTTACGAGTTATGGTGCAAGGATCAAGCGAACGAAGCCGGTCAGCTTGTGCCCATAGCCTACTAGCCCTTAAACCAGCAGCGGTTTTTATGTGTCTTCTCAATAAGAGGAAGGTTTCCGTTTCGGGTAGGACCTTCTCCGATTGGTTCGGCCCCAACGAGGTTCACGTCTACCGCTTTTCACGATAGCAACCCTAACCCGGACGAGCCGGAACCAAACAGGCTGGCATTTCAATAGGTGGAGGCGGTGGCGAGGTGAGTATGCACCACAGAGACACAGAGTCCACAGAGAAGCCAAGAAATGGATTCGAACAAGATCACAGAACAAATTATCGGAGCCGCCATCGAAGTGCATCGGGCGCTGGGGCCGGGTCTGCTGGAATCGACGTATGAGGAGTGCCTCTGCCGAGAGTTGGGGTTACGCACCATTCCATTCGAGAGACAGAAGCCGTTGCCTGTCGAGTACAAAGGCGTCAAACTCGATTGCGGTTATCGTCTGGACCTGTTGGTCGCCAATCGCGTAGTCGTGGAGATCAAAGCGGTGTCGTCTATCGAGCCAATCCACGAAGCCCAATTGTTGACTTATCTAAAACTCGGAGGTTGGAAACTCGGCTTGCTTATAAACTTTAACGTGCCTATGTTGAAGGACGGCATCCGAAGGAAGATTGTATGACGGCCGTATCCCTCGGTGAACTCTGTGTCTCTGTGGTGAAAAGGGAGAGGCCATGTTGGAGGGATTTCAAAACCGTCAAACATCCTCATGAATAAAGGATAGAAGGCTACCTCCAGAAAATGTTTTGCCCGCTTCACCACAATTTTATCTTGTCAGACGCTAATACGGAAGCAGGAGGTTACGAAGACCCTACATGAGCGAAGCACCTAATAAAGTGATTTACTCGATGATTGGAGTGAGCAAGTTTTATAACAAGAAACCGGTTCTCAAAGACATTTACCTTTCTTATTTTTACGGCGCCAAAATTGGCGTGATCGGCTTGAACGGATCAGGCAAAAGTTCATTGCTCAGAATACTGGCCGGTGTTGACAAGGAATTCGTCGGTGAGATTGCCCTTTCTCCCGGCTACACCGTCGGTTTTCTTGAACAGGAGCCGTCGCTCGACCCGTCGAAAACGGTCCGTCAAATCGTTGCCGAGGGCGTGCAGGAAACGGTTGATTTGTTGAGCGAATACGAGCAGATCAACGACCAATTTGCCCATCCCATGCCGGACGAAGAAATGACGGCCTTACTCGAACGGCAGGGCGCGGTGCAGGAAAAGCTTGAGCGCCTCGATGCCTGGAGTCTCGACAGCCGGCTGGAGATGGCGATGGACGCCCTGCGCTGCCCTCCCGGTGAAACTCCTGCAGAGATTATCAGCGGCGGCGAGCGCCGGCGGGTGGCGCTTTGCCGGCTTCTCCTCAAAAAGCCGGACATATTGCTGCTCGATGAGCCGACCAATCATCTTGACGCAGAGTCCGTCGAATGGTTGGAACATCATCTTAAGCAATATGCCGGTACGGTTATTGCTGTGACGCACGACCGCTATTTTCTCGATAATGTAGCGGGCTGGATTCTCGAGCTCGACCAGGGCCACGGCATTCCCTGGCAGGGGAATTACTCGTCCTGGCTCGAACAAAAACAAGCTCGTTTACAGCAGGGAGAAAAGACCGAAACTGAGCGACAAAAAACTTTGCAGCGCGAACTGGAATGGATACGCATGTCTCCCAAAGGCCGTCACGCCAAAGGTAAAGCTCGCATCAATGCCTACGAGGCGTTGCTCAGTCAGGAAAGTGAGACGCGCGACAAAGAGCTTGAAATTTATATTCCGCCGGGTCCGCGCTTGGGTAACCTCGTTATTGAGGCGCGGACGGTGAGTAAGGCGTACGGCGAGCGCATTTTGATGGAGGATTTAAATTTCGCCTTGCCGCCCGGCGGTATAGTTGGAATCATTGGACCAAACGGCGCGGGAAAAACTACACTTTTCCGCATGATTACAGGCCAAGAACAGCCGGAAGGCGGGAGCATACGGATCGGAGAAACCGTGGTGCTGGGCTATGTGGATCAAAGTCGCGATCGGCTAAATGCCGAGAATACGGTATGGGAAGAGATTTCCGACCGACTTGATCTGATTCAATTAGGCAGCCGGCCGGTAAACTCGCGCGCCTATGTCGCCCGTTTCAATTTTCTCGGCGCCGATCAGCAGAAAAAAGTCGGGGCGCTCTCCGGTGGTGAGCGGAATCGTGTGCACCTGGCCAAAATGCTGAAAGGCGGAGTCAACGTACTGCTCCTCGACGAGCCCACCAACGACCTCGACGTCAACACCATGCGCGCCCTCGAAGAGGCGCTCGAAAACTTTGCCGGGTGCGCGGTAGTGATTAGTCACGATCGCTGGTTCCTCGATCGTATTGCCACGCATATACTAGCTTTTGAAGGTGAGAGCAAGGTCGTATGGTTTGAAGGGAACTATTCCGACTACGAGGCCGACCGCAAAGCGCGGCTGGGTGTCGCGGCCGACCAGCCGCATCGCATCAAGTACCGCCAATTGAATCGGGGCTAAGCGCATCGTTTCATAAATTCATTATCGTATTTGTAGCGGCTCAGGCTATGGAGCAGCCAATGCAGTACGGGTCGCTACCGTTCCTGGTACGGTATCTGTACGGTCCTCCGGAACTATTACGAATTTTCAAATAACGCTAGGAACTACTCAGCCGCGTCGCGGCTGCTTGAATTATAGGGGTAGGGAGAACCGATTGGTTTCGGCTCCCCCTCCCTCCGAACCGGACTGGCGGATCTCCCGCATCCGGCTCTCCAGTTGATGGTTCACCTCGTCGAGGATTGACGCGCCGTTGCAT
>JACOSC010000132.1 GCA_016179055.1 Acidobacteriota bacterium | reverse complement strand
TCGCTTGCCCCTGGCTATTATATCTCGCTCCTTCGGAGCTTTGGATTGTAAGCGGTACCCCACTCCCTACAAATGTCCAAACCCCAGGACTTCACAGGACTGGAGTTTGGCGTCCGCGCGTTTCTTATGATCGAACTTCAGTAATTTCTCCCAAAAAAAATAGCATCCATTCCTTTTGGATGAGCGTCTTCATCGCTTTTCTCCTACTTTCCTTTTTACCTCTTTATTGATGTACAGACCCGGTCTGTATCGGTGCAGGGCCTTCTGAACGGTTACGAATAATCTTTGTAGGTCACGGAACGGCTCGTGATGGGCCCCCACCGACGCACGCCGATGTTTTCATTTTAGCGCGAGGAGTGACTCTTTGGCAAGTTGGATAAAACCGGCAGGAAATATTCCCAACCATAGTGTCCCAATCGTAGTGATTATCAGCGTAATGATCACGGGAACTGGCACGCTGATCTCGGGCGCCGGCGACGTCGATTCCCTCATGAACATATAAATCACCGGACGCACATAGTAGAAAACCGACACGACGCTGTTGAGCGCCGCAATGATCACTAGCCCCACGTACCCCGCCTGCACAGCCGTCGTGAAGAGATAGAACTTTCCCATGAAACCCGCAGTTAATGGAATGCCGGCCAAAGACAGCAAGCACAGCGAGAGGGCAAAGGAGAGCACGGGCTGCTGGAATCCTAATCCGGCGTAGTCGTCCAAATTAACGCGCAGGTCGCCCTTGCCGCTTACCGTCAGCACCACCGCGAAGGCGCCTACGCTCATTAAAGTGTACGCGAGAATATAAAATAGGATGGGTGAAGCGTTCAGCTCCCGCCCCGCGGCCATGCCGATCAGTATGTACCCGGCGTGGGCAATGGAGGAATACGCCAGCATCCGCTTAAGGTTGGGTTGTACGAGGGCAACGACATTGCCTAACGTCATGGTCAAGGCCGCGAGAATCCATAAAATCCCCGCCCAATACCAGTGATACGCCGGCATGGCCGTGAGCAGCAGGCGCAGGAAGGCCGCAAAGCCGGCGGCTTTCGGCCCCACTGCCATGAATGTCGTCACCGGGGTCGGCGCGCCTTCATAAACATCGGGAGTCCAAATATGAAAGGGCACCGTCGCCACTTTAAATCCAAATCCGGCGATCAATAAAGCCAGGCTCAGCAGCAGCAGCGTGTTGGTCTGCGGACCGAGCAAACGCGTTCCCTGCGTGGCCGCGCCGAGGGCTTGCCTTATATTTTGCAAGTTGGTTGAACCGGTGGCGCCGTACGCGAACGCGATGCCGTACAGTAAGAAGGCCGTGGAAAAAGATCCCAGCAAGAAGTACTTGAGGCTGGACTCGTTGGACTTAACGTCCGATCGCTTGAACCCGGCCAGCACATAGGTAGCGATAGAGAGGATTTCCAAGCCCAGGAAGATGATGATCAAGTCGGTACCGGCGGCCATCAACGACATACCGGCCGTGGCAAAAAGAATCAAGGCGAAATATTCGCCGTGGTTGATCTCTTCACGGCGGTTGAAGTGCACGGAGAGCAATATGCTCAAGGCGGCGATGAGGATAAATATCAGCCGCAAGAAGGTCCCATAATTGTCGACGGTGATCATTCCATTAAAGGCGACCATCGATTTATTCCAAAGCGGCGCGGTGGCAGCGCCCGCCAATACCGTTCCGATAAAGGCCAGGTAGCCCAGACGGCCGCGCGACTCCGGCTCGACGATCGGCGCCAGCAACATAATGACGATCCCCGCCAGCGATAGAACGATTTCCGGAATAACCGCCCAGTAACTTATTTCCAAGCTCATGGCCGCCTCATCTAAAAATTCGTAACTGTTCACGGGGGTCAGGGGTCGGGGATCGGGCGATATTGCTTGGATTTCTTTTCCAAAGACTTGCGCAATCCGTTAAACATCCGCCCCTCTACCCAATCTCTAAATCACGATAATTCGTAACAGTCATCGGTACCACCGGGCGCTTGGCCACTGATCCCTGACCCCCGATCCCCGTGAACAGTTGCCAAAATTCATAATCCTATTCGGCCTATCGTTGCACGCGATAGCCTGTACGATAGTCTCGAGTCCCCTCGATAGTCTGGACCAAGTTGTCCACGGCCGTATCCATGCGTCGCAAGAAAGGAGTGGTATAGAGGCCCATCACCAGAATCATCGCCAGTATCGGCAACAGCACCCACCGTTCGCGGCGATTCAGGTCTTGGAGCGACTGGTTGTCGGGAATCGATATGGGTCCGAGAAGCGTTCGTTGATACATCCATAGCATATAGACCGCCGACAACACCATGCCGGTAGCCGCCAAAGCGGCCAACCCACGCTGGGCCTGGTAGGTTCCCAACAGAATCAGGAACTCGCCGACAAAGCCGTTCAACAGCGGCAACCCGATCGACGACAAAGTGATGACCAGGAAAAAAGACGCGAAAATGGGCATGCGGTGAGCCAGCCCGCCAAAGTCAACAATCAGTCGTGTGTGGCGGCGTTCGTAGATCATTCCGACACAGAAGAAGAGGGCGCCCGTGGATAGTCCATGGCTCAACATTTGAAAAATGGCCCCCTCCATCCCTTGCTTATTAAGCACAAAAATGCCCAGCACCACCAGCCCCATATGGCTAACCGAGGAATAGGCCACAAGCTTTTTCAGATCCGGTTGGACCATCGCCACGAGTGCGCCGTAAATGATGCCTATAATCGCCAAAATATTTATATACGGCGCCAGGTCGATCACGGCTTGCGGAAAGAGCGGCACGCAAAAACGCAGAATACCGTAGGTACCCATCTTGAGCAGCACGCCGGCAAGGATTACCGAGCCAGCGGTGGGCGCCTCTACGTGGGCATCCGGCAACCATGTGTGCAGCGGAAAAAGCGGGACCTTAATGGCAAAGGCCAGGAAGAACGCCAGAAACAACCAAAGCTGCTCATTGAAACTTAGCAGATTCGGCTGGAGTCGGAGAGCGGCCTGTATCTCTACGAAATCAAACCCGCCGCTCCCGCAAACGCGATGGAGATATAGTATGCCCACCAGCATGAGCAGCGAGCCCAGCATCGTATAGAGGATAAATTTGACGGCGGCGTAAATGCGTTGTCCGCCGCCCCATATGCCGATGAGTAAGTACATGGGAATCAGCATTACTTCCCAGAAAACATAAAAAAGAATGAGGTCGAGGGAAACAAACACGCCGAGAATCCCGGTTTCCAGGATGAGCAGGAGACTGTAATAAAACTTAATTCGCTGGTTGATGGCCGTCCAAGAAGATAATATGGCCAAGGGCGTGAGGAAGGCGGTCAGGACCAACAGCCACAAGCTGATCCCGTCGATCCCGATGTGATAGCCAATTCTCATGGTGTCGAGGGAAATCCAGTTAGCCCGCTCTTCAAACTGTATGCCCGCGGTGGCGACATCGAAGCGCACCGCCGGCACTAGGCCCAACAGGAACGTGCCGGCGGAAGCCAAGAGCGCGGTAGTTTTGATCGCCGCCGGGCGTTCTTTGGGAATCCACCACAAGACCAGAGCCCCGATCAAGGGTAAGAACGTTGCGCAGGTTAATAGGTGTGTCATAATTCATTGCCTGGTAGAAGGCGACACTCGGCAAGGCCGAGTCCTATTGATGCCGGGCCGATGCGCTGTGGCCTTGGCGTTGACGAGCCCGGCCGCGTCGTCGCGGACGCTTCGCTCCGTAGCCGGCGCGTTCTTTCTCATCGGAGTTCCGCAGGCCCGTGAGGGTCGCTACGACGGGTGAAAGTTGCGGAGGTAGATTTTCAACTCCACATTCCGCGTGCTGCAATCTGCATTTACATCGTAGAAGATGGTCGCTCCCAACCGCGCGGCTAGCGCATGCAATAAACCAGTATCGCCACGACGCCAAACAAAATCCAGGCCGCGTAGCTACGGGTGTATCCGCTTTGAATGTTCTTAAGCAGGCGACCGGCGCCCCGCATGATCTGACCCGTGCGGTTTACGATGCCATCGATCACGCCGACATCAAAAAACTGCCAGAGGAACCAGTACGAAATTGTGTTAATGGGATTGATAATGACGGTGTCGTAGATCTCGTCGATTTTATATTTGTTGAGCAGCATATGATAAAGCCCGCTCAGCCTGTGGGACAGTAATTCGGGCCAGTCTTTTTGTTTCAAATAAAAAAGCCAGGCCGTAAGAAACCCGGCCAGCGCCATCAAGATTGACAATAAGGTGATGAACCCTTCTCCATTTCCGACACTTTGCCCGAAGCAGGCCACCGTTACAGGAGCGCTCGGCGCGCGTGGCGGTCCTTGCCACACGGGTTCGAGGAAATGCTCGAATACATTGGGGAGATGGAAGACTTTGGCAAAGAGCGGCGGCAAGCCGATATAGCCGATTCCAACGGAAAAAAGGGCCAGCACGATTAGAGGCGTCGTCATGCGGCGGGGCGATTCCTGACAAGGCTCGGCGTGCGCCGCGCCCATCCTGGCTTCTCCGAAAAAAGTCAGGAATAAAAGTCGGAAAATGTAAAACGCCGTACAACCGGCGGCCAGCCAAACTACAATCCATGGGACCAAGTGTCCGCCGGCCACGGCCTGCCATAATATTTCATCTTTGCTGAAGAATCCGGACAAGAGCGGGCAACCGGCCAGGGTCAGGGCGCCGATGGTCATGGCGCGCGCCGTGATGGGCATATATTTATGCAGGCCGCCCATGCGCGTAATGTCCTGCTCTTGGTGATGAAACGCTGTAATAACGCTGCCGGCGCCGAGGAAGAGCAGCGCTTTGAAAAAGGCATGCGTCACCAGATGAAACATGCCGGCCGTAAACGCTCCCACGCCCATCGCCACAAACATATATCCCAATTGGCTGACGGTGGAATAGGCCAAAATGCGTTTGATGTCCCGCTGAACCAAGCCGATCGTGGCGGCGAACAACGCCGTGGCGGCGCCTACCCACGTCACGACTTCCATGGTCAACGGGGCCCGGCTGAAAAGCGGGTTGCAACGAGCAACCATATACACGCCGGCCGTAACCATGGTGGCGGCGTGTATGAGCGCGCTGACTGGCGTCGGACCCTCCATCGCATCCGGCAGCCACACATAAAGCGGGATCTGCGCGCTTTTCCCAACCGCGCCGACAAATAGCAACAGGGTGATGACGGTCAACACGCCCCCGCCCGATTCCTCGACGAGAAACCCCGCGGCGCGATTGAATACCGACGTAAAATCCAGAGTCTGAAAGGTCACGTACACCAGCAGTATGCCCAGCACAAAGCCTATATCTCCGACGCGGTTCACGATAAAGGCCTTCTTGGCGGCGTCCCCGGCGCTCTTCTTGTGAAAATAGTATCCGATGAGTAAATACGAGCACAGCCCAACCCCTTCCCATCCGACAAACATCAATAGGAAATTGCCGGCCAATACCAGCGTCAGCATGGCAAACATGAAGAGATTGAGAAAAGCGAAGAACCGGTAATAGCCGTCGTCATGCGCCATATATCCGGTGGCGTATACATGAATCCAAAAGCCGACAAAGGTTACGACGAGGATCATCACCGCCGACAGCGGGTCTAATAGGAATTGAAATTCCACATGGAAGTCGCCGGAGGCTATCCACGTGAAAAGGATGTGCGTCAGCCGCCGAGCATTCGGGGGAAGGTGTGTGAGGTGAAGAACCGCCCATAGGGAAAGCAGGCAAGCCAATCCAACCGACGTGCACGCCAGTAGGCCGACGACTTTCTTCGAGAGTCGCTTACCAAACAGTCCGTTGATTACCGTCCCTGCCAGGGGGATGAAAGGAATCAACCAGAAATAGTTGGCCATGAATTCACCGAATACTAACAAGACGCCGTCGCCAATCGATAGTGGCGCTGTCCTGACGCCTGAGGACCTACGGCAGGCTAGCTCGCTAACGACGGCACGCCACAGACCGTAAGCCTCCGGCGCGATCGCCGGTTTGAGGTCAATGGTCCGCGGTTACGTGGAACCGGCGTAGCGCGCACGTCGCAACCCAGACGCATGGTCATCGAATTTTGAATGACCAGACCCATGGATGGCATGACTACCACTTCAAAATATCCGCGTCATCAATGTCAACCGATTCTCGGTTGCGGAAGAGCGCCAGAATGATGGCCAGACCGACGCCGGCTTCCGCGGCGGCGACCGTCATCACAAAGAAAACGAAGATTTGGCCATCGACGTGCTGATGCGCGCGGGCAAAGGCGACAAACGCCAGATTGACGGCGTTCAGCATTAATTCGATCGACATGAAGATTGTAATAACATTGCGCTGAACAATGACCCCTATTACACCCACCACGAACAAGAGCGCGCTGAGTGACAGGTAATAGTGCAAAGGAACCATGAATTTACAATTTCCTCTTGGCTAAGACTACGGCGCCTAGGATCGCCACCAGTATGAGAATCGAGGTAGCCTCAAAAGGCAGCAGGAATTTGCTAAAGAGCACCCGGCCGACTTCTTCCGCGCGGCCGGCCGCCGCCAAGTTTGCCGTTTGAGATCCCAGCGACACATCTTTGCCGGGGACCGCCTGTAAAAGGATAAGCCCCAAGGCCAAGGCCAGCGGAATGGCGGCGTAAGAAACAAACCGCGCGCGATTGGGGCTCGATAGGTCGGAGCGCGGGTCGAGCAGCATGACCACCGTAAGAAAAAGCACCATGATGGCCCCGGCGTAAACGATGATTTGAATCATAGCAATGAACGTCGCGCTGAGCTGCGCGAAAAGCACGGCCAACGCGCCCAGGCATATCAGCAACGACAGCGCGCTGTAGATGGCCCGCCGCTGCGCCACTACGCTGATGGCGGCGCCGAGGGCTAAGCCCCCAAATACAATGAAAATCGGGAAATCCATTACCGCAAAATCTCTAACAACCGGTCGATTTTTTCTTTGGTCATGTGGAAGTGATAATCGTAATTATCCTGCATGGCCGGCGCCGCCTCGCACGCTCCCATGCACTCTACTTCCAGCAAAGTGAACTTGCCGTCGGGTGTCGTCTCGCCTACCGCAATACCCAATTTAGTTTTTAGATAGTCAAGAATCTCTTCGGCCCGGCACAGCATGCAAGAAATATTCGTGCATACTTGTAGAACATGCTTTCCCACCGGGGCGCGATAGAACATGGTGTAGAAGGTCACCACTTCTTTTACTTCCGCCGGCGAAAGCCCAAATAACTCCCCCACCGCGGTCATCGCCGGCTCGGAGATGTGGCCAAGCTCGGCCTGGACAACATAAAGAACTGGAATCAGCGCCGTTCTCTTGTGCGGGTATTTTTGGATTAGTTCTAGAATCTTCGCACGGGTCGTCTCTGAAAGCATAAATTGGTCTTAGTGTCCCCCGCTGAGAAGTTGCCGCTGAAAGCGGGCGAGCCGGAATAAAGCTATATACCTTCTGCAAAGTCAGAATATTATGGTACGGAGCCCTCCGCTGTCAAGGATGATTCCTGTCGGCGCGCAAGGCCTCCGTGGCCGTAGCGCCAAACGGTTATCCAATGGCCACCGGTCACTTCCGGTTATGGGAGGCGCCCGCTACCGGCAGGAGGCGTGGGCCACGGGCCGCAGCCACCACCGGCGACTCAGGCTTCCTGCGTGAGGCGCCGAGGAGTATTAGTATTGTGTCGGAGAATTCAAAAAGCGGTCTTCATGTGAGGGAGTTGTCCATGCCCCCTTGGGGGGCGGCACGAACAATGAAAATCAGAACGACGCCCTGGGAGCGCCCCGACTACCGTCGGGGCAAGTGTGGACGCAATTCGCTACGGGATTCGCCGGCAGAGATGCCGGCGCTCCCAGGCATTTTTCAGGGGAGTCCCCCACCTTGTCCAGACGCTGTCTCGAACAAGGCGCGGTGACGTATTTCGAAGTAATGTTTAAAGCGTGCCATAGGAGGCTACATGTAGGACCCGCCGGTAACCAGCAAAACGTGGCCGGTGACGTAGTTGCACAGCGGCGAGGCTAAGAACAGCACCGGACCGGCCGCCTCCTCAGGAGTGCCGGCGCGTCCCATCGGAATTACGACCTTGGCCATCTCGCGCAGGGCGTCCGGTATTCCTAAGACGACTTCGCGTCCGTCGATTTGGACTTTTTGCGCTTGTTCCTTGGCTTGCGTCAGGCGTGTATCGATGAATCCATAGGCCACCGCGTTGACGTTGATATTGAACCGACCCCATTCTCGCGCCATGGTCTTAGTGAAACCTACCACGCCCATTTTGCCGGCCGAGTAATTGGCCTGTCCGGCATTGCCCGCTACGCCGGAGGTCGAGGACACGTTAATGATCTTGCGATAGACGGTTCGCCCCTCGGCCATCTCTTTCTTAGCCGCCTCCCGCATATAGGGCGCCGCGGCGCGCACAATGCGGAACGGCGCAGTGAGGTGGACAGCCAGCATCGCTTGCCACATCTCATCCGTCATGTTTTGGATCACCGCGTCCATTGTATAGCCGGCATTGTTTACTAGAATATCCAATTTACCGAACGCATCCACCGCAGTTCTTACAATTCTCTCAGGAAACTCCGGCGCGGTGACGCTGCCCACACAAGCTACGGCGGTTCCCCCAGTATTACGGATTTCCGCCACGGCATCCTCGGCGACACCGTGTTCCAGATCATTTACGACCACGGACGCGCCGTGACGGGCAAATAGATTTACGACCGCGCGCCCAATGCCACGGCCGGAGCCGGTTACAATGGCCACTTGGCCTTCCAGCAATCCTGCCACCATTCCCATAGCTTTTTCTCCTTATTAATCTTACCACCATGACACAAAGGCACTACACTGAAAACCATTCGCTTAATTCCATCCTTTTTGTGTCTTCGTGTCTTTGTGGTTAAATGAATCCTACCATAAATATACAAAACTATAGAAGAGTTCCGGCGGAACCTGCGGCCGCGTAGAAAGAAAGAAAAGGGAAAGGGGATTCAGTTCCCCAAGGCTTCCCACGGCAGAGGCATCTCCGCCACAAGAATTCTGGGACCGCCACAACGCTTGGTGACAGAGCGGGTGAATATATGATATATAGAGCCCCTATGGAGTTGTTCATGCCCCTTGTGGGGCGCCACGATGGGTGAATAACAGAACCGCTGCGGTCGCGGGCGGGTGGCTGGAGCGAGACATACCCGGTCGCTAACGCGACCGGTTCTGTTGCGACGTAGTTATTTTCAAGGAGTCCCTCATGCGCCCTGTGGGCGCGCCACGAGGCATGAAAATAGCAACGATATTCCTGGGAGCGCCTGCTCAAGAGCCGGTGGGATGCCGGCGCTCCCAGGTATTTTCAAGGAGAATCTCAATGCGAAGGAGATCTTGGGTAATACTGTTCTTAGTCTTAACCTTTTTATTTTTGGTGATGATTTCAATCCCATTTGTGCTCTGGCGCATGCTTTCGGAGGAGCCCAAGATTGAATCGGGAACGTTTGTCGAATTGGATCTTTCCGGGAGCATTGCCGAGGCGCACGAGACGGCCCCGCTGTCGGGTCTCCTGTATGGTCGCGGCCTCAGTATATTTGAGATAAGGCAGATGCTGGAATCCCTGGCTCGCGATACCCGCGTGCCCGCCGTCTATTTGAAGGTAAGGCCGCTGGGGATTGGCTGGGGGGCCACTGAAGAACTGCGCGACATGCTGCTTGACTTTAAGAAGTCCAAGAAGAAAATTTATGCCCTCTTGGACGCCGATTTCGTTGAGGAAAAAGAATTCCTCCTGGCCGCCACCGCGGACCGTATTTATCTGAATCCGGAAGGCGGCTTGCTGCTGAATGGTCTATTAGCCGAAGTGGAGTTCTACCGCAAGGCGCTGGAGAAGCTGCATGTCGAACCGCACTATTTGCAATTCAAGGAATACAAATCCGCCGGTGAGCCGTTCTCCCGCGAGCATATGTCGGAATACTTCCGCGAAGTGCTGGACTCGATACTGGGCGATATACAGAGCCGATTTGTTGACTATGTGTCGGACGCCCGCCAAGTGGATAAGATTCAGCTTCAGAATCTTATGGAGGAAGGATTGTTTCTGCCCAGCCAAGCGCTCGCCGAGAAGCTGGTGGATAAACTCGGCTACGCCGATGAGGTTGAGCAGGCCCTGGCGGACGACTTTTTGAAGGGCGCCAAGAAAGAGTACAAAGGCATCTCGGCCGAGCGATATTTTCGCAGCATAGATAAGCCCTACCAAGCGGGCGGCAAGAAAGTGGCCTTGGTTTTCGCCTCCGGTCCGATCACCTCCGGGAAAAGTGAGCCGCTTTCTGAAATGATCGGTGGAGAAACTCTCGCCGGCTATATTCGAGAGGCGCGCAAGGACAAGGATATTAAGGCGATCATCATGAGGGTCAATAGCCCGGGCGGGTCGGCCGTGGGGTCGGACTTGGTTTGGCGCGAAATCTGTCTGGCCAAGAAAGAGAAGCCGGTAGTGGTTACGATGTCCACCGTGGCCGGTTCCGGCGGCTACTACATTGCTATGGGCGCCGATGCGATTGTCTCGCAGCCTTCGACATTGACAGGCTCTATTGGCGTCGTCGGCGGCAAATTTAATGTGCGCGGGCTTTTTGAATGGCTGGGCATCAATGTTGACACCGTTAAGAAAAGTAAGAATGCCGATCTTTTTTCGTTTTTCTCATCGCCGGATGAAGAACAAATCGGCCAATTCCGCACGTGGATGGCAGCGATATACAAAGACTTCGTCACTAAGGCCGCCGAAGGTCGCAAGGTGGAATACGATACATTGGAACCGCTGGCGCATGGTCGAGTGTGGACCGGGCAACAGGCCAAAGCGCGCGGCCTCATTGATGAGCTGGGTGGTCTCGACACGGCCATCAAGCTGATCAAGGAAAAAGCCAAAATGAAAGCGGACGAAGAAATCGCGCTCGTCGTCTATCCTAAGAAGAAGGGCTTTCTTGATGTGCTCTCTGAGATAGATCTACGAGTGGGGCCCGGAATTCACAAAACGCGGGAAATGGACCAACTGCGACGAATTATCAGTAGCCTTGAGCAAATGCAGCCCTGGCTCCTAATGCCTGAAATCGCCATTCATTAAACGCGCAGGGTCGTCAGGTAATAGCCCCGCCCGTTAGAGCGGGTCATTACCCAAACATTTGCGTTAAACCGACGGCTGGATAAACCGGCCGCGTAGCGGCCCTGAAGTTTGGACATAGGCCGCAGGCCACGCGACGCACAGTCATAGTCCGAAGCTTGTTCTCATAGCTCCAAAGGAGTCCCCCAGCTTGTCGTAAAACGACACGCAGAATAACGATGAAACTGGGGAAGTTTCTAAGGAGCCTGGAGTTTGGACATTTTGGCGCGGGCCGGCGCCAATCCTGCGAAGCAGGCGAACCATAAAGTCGCACGCGCCCCGGCAGGGGCGCAAGGAGATTAGCCTGGGGCAAGCGGAGCGCCGCCCCAGGACTCATGGCTCCATCCCCATCGAGCGCCCCGGCAGGGGCGCTCTGGAGATTGGACATTTCAAAGAGCACGTATTACCGGCCAATCACGATTGTAGGCGAACTTTAACGACACGCAGAACAACGATGAAACTGGGGAAGTTTCTAAGGAGTCCTCCAGCTTGCGAAGACGGCAAGCAGATACCAGGATGAAACTTTGGGCTGGCCTATCTTGGCCTCCGATGTTAGGCTTTAGCGACTTGCGGGTCGTGAAGGCCGTGGTACCACTGATGCGCTCGTGCTCGAAAAGGAGTTTGGTCTCAGGGGTTGGCGTCGATATCATTGGTGAATTATCCAGGCGTGGGCCTGGGTAATATCCCGTTAAGGAGAATGCGTCTATTAGGCTCCCCTGCGCCTGCAAGCGATCTGTTTGGCGGCGATCTGCGCTCGCTTATGCTGGAGGGCCCCTACTATGTCAAAGCGGAAGAAGAAATCATCGTCAGGGCGGAGCTTCGATGTGAAGCGCCTGCCCCGGCATCTTCAGCACATCAATATCCATGCGGCGGGCATCGACATCGGCTCGGAAAAACACTGGGTCGCGGTGCCCGAGGGACGCGACGAGGTAGCGGTGCGCGAGTTCGGCGCGTTCACCGCCGATCTGCAGGCGCTGGCCGATCCCGACATGTCGGGATGTGGGGTCACCACCGTCGCTATGGAATCGACCGGCGTTTACTGGATCGCGCTTTTTGAATTGTTGGAACGACGCGGGTTCGAAGTAAAGCTGGTCAATGCCCGGCACGTCAAGAACGTGGCCGGCCGCAAGTCGGATGTGCTCGACTGCCAGTGGCTGCAGCAGCTGCACACGTAGGGTCTACTGGCGGGGGCGTTCCGGCCAGCGGATCAGATCTGTGTGCTGCGCAGTTACTTGCGTCAGAAGGAGATGCTCACGCAAACGGCGGCGATGCACATACAGCACATGCAGAAGGCGCTGCAGCAGATGAATCTGCTTCTGCACAACGTGGTATCGGACATCACGGGGGTCACCGGGAGGAAGATTATCAAGGCCGTGATGGCGGGGGAACGAGACCCGCAGGTGTTGGCTCTCCATCGCGATCCCCGCGGCGGCCACTCGGTAGAGACCATCGCCCAGTCGCGGGTGGGCAACTATCGGGACGAACACCTCTTCGCCCTCACGCAAGCGGTGGAGTTGTACGAGATCTACCAATGCAAAATTGCGGACTGCGCAGCGGCCATCGTGCAACAGCTCGGCACGCAACCCGCCGTCACGCCGGACGGACCGCCGGAAGCCGAGAAACCCATCCCCGCCCGCAACCGCGTACGCGGCGGGGTCGATATCCGCGAGCAGATCTTCAAGATGACGGGCGTCGATCTGTTCGCGGTGCCGGGTCTGGGCGCCGACCTGGTGCTCATCTTGGGCGGCGAAGTGGGCTTTGACCTATCGGCGTGGCGGACCGTCAAGCACTTCACTTCGTGGCTGGGCCTCTGCCCGGGCACTAAGATTTCCGGCGGCAAGGCCCTCGACAAGAAAACCAAACGAAACCCCAACCGCGCGGCGCAAGCGTTCCGGATGGCGGCGGTGACCCAAGCCCGCAGCCAAACGGCTTTGGGGGCTTTTTACCGTCGTATCAAAGCCCGATCCGGCGCCATGCAAGTCCCGACCTTGTCGGGATCGCCACCGCCCACAAAATCGCCCGAATTTTCTATGCCCTACTGACCCAGGGCGCCGCCTATGTCGAAACAGGAGCCGAGGCCTATGAGCAGAAGTACAAAGAACGTAGAATCAACGCGCTCCATAAACAAGCCAAATCGCTGGGCTACCAACTTATGCCCTGCGCACAGTAGAAGTTTCTAAGGAGTCCCCCAGCTTGTCGTAAAACGACACGCAGAATAACGATGAAACTTGGAAGTTTCTAAGGAGCGACATGTTTATAGTAAGAGCTGCTAGCTTTAAGACCCAAGCCCCGTAGAGGCGACCTGTGATCCATAACGACCGACCACATGTCGCTCCTACAGAGCTTGGGGGCCTTCTTCTG
>JACOSC010000134.1 GCA_016179055.1 Acidobacteriota bacterium | reverse complement strand
GGATAAGCCTTCCCGAATTTCTCGTGGGTAACCGGCAGGGGTCTCCTTTCACAAAATTCCTCATCGAACGGATAGATGTAGGCAGGGCTGAGGGTCTACGACTGGCCGGCTAGTGGACAACTTGGCACTCTCAAGTAAGAATACAAGGACATCTCAGTTAGTCGAATCGGTCATAGTGTCAAATTGGAGGGAAGGCTAGAGCGTTTTATTTATAGCCTTGCGCTAATTTCTTTTGCTATACTCGCAGTTGCTCCATGATTATTTGGCGGTGGGATGGCCACTGACGTGATAGCCGGTCAGCCTAACACGACGGTACGGTAAGGACACAAGAGAGAAATTGTGGATAGGCCAGCGGTTTACGGCTTACCAACTCTCAAAGTCAGATTTGCGATAAGCCGACCGGCATAATTACAAGTTGTGTGGACCAGAAGAGCAGTAGACTTGGAGCCGTATCGGAGGCGCAATGGACTGGCGTGACCAAGAGTGTTTGGTTTCTAAACAAGGAGTTTTCACGTGAAATCGCTACCGTTGGTGCTTTGTATTGGGGTGCTGTCACTGTGTTGTCTTACTTTTGCGCAGAACCCTTCGCCAGGGCAAAAAGCAATACCCGCGAAGTCGCACGCAGAAATCTCATTCGGTGCCTTGAAGAGCCTGGCTGGCACGTGGACCGGGCCAGTCACGACCGATCCGCCTAATCCCGAGATAGACGGGCCCATCCAAGTCACGATGCGCCTGGCCTCCCGCGGAAACGTCCTGGTGCATGAGATTGCGCCCGGGGGAGTACCAGAGCCCACCATGATCTATCTGGAGGGTGATCGCCTGACGCTAGTTCACTACTGCGAAGCTGGCAACCGGCCTCGGATGGTGGCTCGCAAGTCGCCCGGCGAGAAGACTGTGGACTTCGATTTCGTCGACATTTCTGGTAGCACAAGGCCCGTATATCTGCATCATTTCGTGTTCACCATCATCGACGCGGACCACCACACCGAAGACTGGACGTTCATGCTGCCTGGCGACAAGCTGCTGCACGCACACTTCGATCTGAAGCGAACAAAGGAAAGCGTTCGTTGAGGGGCAGCTTTGGATCGTGGAGCCGCAGCGAATTCGGGTCAGGGGTGACTTCCAGTAGCGTGGAGTGCCACACAACAACGCGTTGAAGCTGACAAGCGGCCACGGAGTCTTGGAGGTGGGGCGCACTCAAGACGGCTGCACCTTCTCTTCGCGCGCCCGGCATCATTGAGTGGCCGCTTGCAGCTTAACGCGGTGTTCGGCATGGACAGGCTGGCGGTACTCTCAGGCGTGAGATGAAGAGCCAGAGAGTATCTGCCAGGAAACGGCAATCATCGGACACAGCATCGAGCAAACCACCATCAATCTTGACAGTTGACCTGTTTATAGACTATATTTAGTCATATTCAGGAAATGGAGGTACCCCCATGAAACTGTCCAGTCAGATCAAACCTATCAGTTACCTCAAAGCCCATGCCGCCGAAATCGTAAGGAATTTGGGCGAGCAGCGGGAGCCACTGATCATCACGCAGAACGGCGAAGTCAAGGTGGTCATGCAGGACATAAAAAGCTACGAGCAAACTCAGGAAATGTTGGCTCTCCTAAAAATCCTGGCGGTCGGAACCCGCCAGATCGAGGAAGGCAACGTCCAGCCCGCTGAGGATGTGATCAAACGCCTGCGCAAGCGACGGGGGGCTCACTGATGCCGTTCGCGGTTTTGCTGACCAATGACGCAGCACGTGATCTCGACGAGATTTATGATTATATCGCTTTACACGATGCGCCTCAAAAAGCGGATTTCGTTTTGGAACAGATTGAGAAAGCCTTCTCCATGCTGGCCAAATCCCCCGAGCGGGGTGCCTATCCGAAAGAACTGCTGTCGCTGGGAATTCGGGAATACCGTGAGGTTTTCTTCAAACCCTACCGCATCATTTACCGAGTCATGGATAAAAACGTATACATTCTGCTGATTGTCGATGGCCGTCGTGACATGCAATCGCTGCTGCAGCGGCGATTGCTAGGCGCGTAATGCCCATTGCCGCATTGATCAATGTGGGCGCGATCTGGGAAGTGTTGAACCAATAAAGAATTCGGGCATTAGGGCCGAACAAGGGCATTCAGTGGACGCCGGAATAACGGGGTTGCGAAATCTCGATCGCCGTGGCCGGCGCCACTGATGCCCAAGTCGTTGGGCGTACATCTTGGAGTTTGGACCATAGCGGCCGTCAAGGGAGAATTTGGCGCCTTGACATGTGTATATTACATGCATATACTTAGCACATGAGCCTGATTCCGGAGTTCTTCCCCAAGGTGACGGGGTTCGAATGGGACGACGGAAACTCGGACAAGAACTGGCTCCGGCACCGGGTGACCCGGGCGGAAGCGGAGCAGTTCTTCCTCAACCGCCCCTTGCTTGTGGCCCACAGCCCGGGTCGCACGCAGATCGAAACCCGGTATTTCGCGCTAGGTCGGACTGATCTGGATCGCCACCTAGCCATCGTGTTCGCCGTTAGGGGCGCCCTGCTGCGAGTGATCTCAGCGCGGCCCATGAGCCGGCGTGAGAGGAGGTCGTATGGCCAGTCGCAAACAACTCAAGCCGATCCCAAGATTTAAGGCCGAGGCCGAGGAGCGGGCTTTCTGGGAGAGCCACGACACCTCAGACTTCATCAACTGGACCGAGGGGCATCTCGGCTTTTTTCCCAACCTGAAACCCTCAACGGAGACGATTTCGCTGAGGCTTCCCGCGGGACTTCTGGCTGAACTCAAGATCCTCGCGAACAAGCGTGACGTGCCGTATCAGTCGCTCCTAAAGATGTACTTGGCAGAGCGAGTCGCGCGAGAGGTCGCGCGGGAGTCGGGACGCCGCACAAGCGGCTGAAGCCGACGTCCCGTATACGTCGCACTCAAATGAGTGTTGTCTTCAGAAAGCCGAACGTGGAAGAAAAGATCAACCTGCAACGTGATGACAACAAGGCCAAGGCCTATCAGGTCAGTCAAGTGCGCCGTGTGGTCCTGAAATATAAATTGGGTGAGGAAAAGTAATGTATAAGTATGAAATCATTACTTACTGGAGCCGGGAGGATCAAGTGTTCATCGCCGACGTTCCCGAACTGCCTGGGTGCGCGGCTCATGGCGACACGCCCGAAGCAGCACTCAAGAATGTCCACGAAGCGATTCAACTGTGGATCGACACGGCCAAGGAATTCGGCGACCCAGTGCCAGAACCTAAAGGACAGCGGCTCATGCTGGCCTAACAAACCGTTGGAGTAGCCCAGCTTTCAGCCGGCCACTCAACTCGGGCGTTAGACCACCCCAAGAAGAACGCTCACTGTGCCATCTGATACTCGGCAGAATAATGACGTTTGCAGAATATTAACACCATGAAGGAGACATTCGGATGTTGTATAAGATTCCCCTGATTCTTTCGCCACAACCTGAGGGCGGCTTCACTGTCACTTCACCTGTTTTGCCGGAACTCGTCACAGAAGGTGATACGGTTGCTGAGGCATTGGCAAACGTCCAAGATGCTTTGGCGGCGGTCGTGGAGTCCTATGAGGATCTCGGCCGTCCCTTACCTCCCAACACTCAGCTTTCCGACTTGACCGGTCCGGTTTGGCTTGAAACCGTGGTAATCGCCTCATGATCTACCGGGAAGTCACTCAGAAGCTGGCAGCTCTGGGATGTCAAGAGTTGCCACGCCGGGGTTCTGGCTCGCACCGAAAATGGTTTAACCCGAAGACGCAGCGTGTCACCGTGGTTCCGGACTGGGGTGGGCGGGATCTGAAGTTTGGGACCGTCCGGGCCGCCGTGAAACAGTTGGGGCTCGAGTGGACAGATTTTCAATCGGCATAACCCGAAGCGGCGGCCGGGACACTGGCGTGAACGCTGACAGGAGGTGGCCTAACCAGCGGCTGAAGCTGACCCCGCCTTCGCGTTCTTTTTGGAAACAGCGGTGGAATCTTCCACACCTCTCACCGCTAGCCTAGGCGGTGGGAGGCGGGGCCGCTTAGCGGTGAGTCGTTAGGCCGTCGGCGGGTTGAATATGATGAAGAAGCGATTGAGGGACTCGGATAATCCAAGTCGGGAGGCCGTATGCGGTTCGCAATTGTCCTGTTCATTACGGTGTGCGCGGCCATGCCGCTTTTCGCCCAGCCGGTCGAGATCGGCTCTCTCCCGAGACGGCTAGTTGACATCGCTGGCCACAAGCGGCATCTGTATTGCTCAGGCCGCGGCTCGCCGACGGTCGTCCTCGAGGGCGGCGCGAGTGCCTTCGTGATCGATTGGGCGCCGGCGCAAACGGAGATCGCGCGTCGGCATGTGGTCATTAGGCCGCAAGCGGCCGGAAATTTTACCCAACTTTTTTGGCCTGCAATTCATTAGTACACCACTACCGAAAAGTTCAAGAGAATTTTTTTAGCCGAGACGGGAAATTGGTCGTTCACGCGGGGAGGTCTTAAAGCGTTGCGTAACGTATTGGCTCTGATACTGGGAGGCGGACGTGGTTCCCGTCTCTTTCCTTTGACGCAAGTGCGCGCCAAGCCGGCGGTTCCCTTGGCCGGCAAGTATCGCCTCATTGATATACCGATCAGCAATTGCATCAACTCCGGCATTAATAAGATTTATGTGCTTACACAGTTCAACTCGGAGTCCTTGAATCGCCATGTGGTGCGCGCCTATCGCTTTGACATTTTCTCCCAGGGGTTCGTCAGCATACTGGCGGCGGAGCAGACGCCCGAGGAAGGGAACTGGTTTCAAGGCACGGCGGACGCGGTGCGGCGAAGCTTGCCGCACATGTCCGTCAGCGCTCCTGAATATGTGCTGATTCTCTCCGGTGATCAACTGTATCGTATGGATTTTGGTCGGCTGCTCGAACAGCACATCCGCAAGAAAGCCGCCATCACCATTGCCTGCTTGCCGGTGGCCGAGTCAGTCGCCGGCCGGTTTGGCCTGCTCAAGATTAATGCGTCGCAACGCATCACTGATTTCAAAGAGAAGCCGCGCGGAAAAGAGCTTGCGACCATGCGCTTGTCCAGCGCGGACCCATTATTTCAAGGACGTCCGCACCTGGCCTCGATGGGGATTTACGTTTTTAGCCGGCAGGCGCTGGAAGAATGTTTGCGCGATACACCGAAATTGGATTTTGGTAAGGAGATTATTCCGGAGGCCATTGCCACGCATCGGGTTTTCGCCTTTGTCCATGAAGGATATTGGGAAGATATTGGGACCATACGGGCCTTTTACCAAGCCAATCTGTCGCTGACTTTAGACAATCCGCCGTTTAATCTTTATGAGCCGACAGCACCGATTTATACGCACCCGCGTTTTTTACCGGATTCCATGATTCGCGACTGTCATATCGTTTCGTCGTTGATTTCCGAGGGTTGCACACTGGTCGGGGCCGAGATACGGCGCTCCATCGTAGGCTTACGCAGCCGCATCGGTCCAAAGTCCCATATTGAGAAGACGCTGATGATGGGTGCGGACTATTATGAATCGCGCGCCGCCGAAGCGGAAAGCCGACAGAAAGGGATACCTCCCATGGGTGTCGGCGAGCGCAGCATTATCCGCAATGCGATATTGGATAAGAACGTCCGCCTGGGACGGCAGGTACGAATCATCAACGAGCGCCAAGTACAACATCTGGACGCGCCCAACTATTTTATACGAGACGGCATCGTCATCATTCCCAAGAACGCCATAATCCCCGACGGCGAGGTCATATGAGACGATAACCCGTTCTGTTATGTCGTATCCGATGAGGTTGCAGAGGGTGGGCTTGGACCAACCCAGCGGAAGACGGCGGCGAGCATAAAGGGCGCCAGGACGGTTACGCCGCCGATCGCTTGGATTTGCAGTAGGCTAAGTAAGCTACCGAATTGATACCATATATCCGGCAAATACCAGCGCATAAATAAATCATGCTGCCAGTAGGTCATTCCAATATGAGTCGCCAGCACCAAGACCACCCATACGGGAACGATAAGACTGACCGGGAGCAACGATCGCCAGGTCTTCGGTTGGAGCGAGCGGCGGCCCTGCCAAATGGACAACGCCAGGGCCAAAGCCATCGCGATCGCTGCGAACAACATATCTTTTCCAAGAAATTTTCCGAGGTCGGAATCCTTGTTCATAGCGCTGACCGAGAAGTGTAATCCGCCGGTCCAAAACAGCGCGCCGAAGACCGTAAAGTAGCTGAGGACTCCTAGACCGACGCTCTTCACCTCTCCCCACCCGCTACGTATGGTCCACATGTACAGTATTAAGCCGGCCCACAGTATCCCCACAACCGCCAAGAACCGTGGCAAACGGGCCCGCCGCTCCTGATCGATTTGCAAAGACTTGCCATGCTCTATAAAGCGGTCGATGTGGCCGGCCGCGCGTTGTAGCTGTAGGCTTGTCTGATCTTGGTTGACACTTTCCAGGAAGACGGGAGGAACGGCGGCTTGCAGACTCGTAAAAAAACTCCGCGCGAAACGTTGCTTCTGCCGGACGGCTTGTTGTAGCCGACCTACTTTGCTGGCCTCATCCACCTCCAGTGCGTCCATTAAGATCGTCCCGGCGCTGCCGGCGGGTATCGGCAGCCCGAGCAGAGCGGCCACCGTGGGCGCAACGTCGATATGCTGCGCGCGGCCCTTGCTGCCGACGCGTATACCCTTACCGGCCAATACCAGCGGCGTTCTCATGACGATGTCCTCGGTCCCGCCGTGTCCGCCCTGGTCACGGTGTCCGTGATCGCTGGTGACTATAATGGTGCTGCGAGTGAGATCAAGACTAGCCGTAATCATGGCGATTTTCCCATCAATCCATTGAGCCGCGCTCCGGTAAGGGTCCGAAGCGGCGCCGTATTCATGGGCCGCGCGATCGGTGGCCGGGAAATCGATGATCATCAGATTCGGGCGTTTGGCGCTCCACAAGGCGATGCTCTGATCCGCGAAAATCTCAAGCGCCGTCATGGCTTCCGCATAATGACCTTCCTCCGATTTCGGAGGCGCCGCGAGAAATTCGCCGCCGGCCGCCTTCAAATCTTTACCGAAGAGGCGAGACCATTCGGCGATGCCGGCAATCGCCACCGATCGTCGGTGCCTGGCCGCCAGGCGTAGAAGATTATCCGTGGCGACGGATTTTTCATAATAGTTCGAAGTAACGCCGTGAATCTCCGGCCAGGCGCCGGTAACAAAATTGGCGCGCGCCGGAAGCGAAAACGAGGGCGAGCCGGCGAGGGCTTCAAAATCCGCGCCGGCGTTGCGTAGCCGGTTGACTTCCGGCAGTTGATAGGACATATCCAGTCGCAGGCCATCCACAATAATGAGAACCACATTTTCGGACCAGGGTGGCGTCGTAGGCTCAATCGGAGACTCGCCAAAATTGTACGGAGGGTGGTAATCGACTATGGAACTCCATGCGTGACGCGCTAAAACGCCCGCCAGCGTTGCGACAACAAGGCACATGGCCATGTAAAGCCCTAGCCATAAATTCTTGTTCACAGGATACCTCATGTAGGCCAGTAGCAGATTTCCTATGGAGACCGTCTGCGCCCAGGAAACCTATCAAGGCTACGCCTATTCTATAACGTTTCACTGGTTCTGTGCAATAGCGCGTATCGAACGGACGAGTTCGCGGCCGGCCCAGTGAGCAAGAAGGGTAGTAACCGGTCAGGGAGTCTGCGCGGAGACCGCGCCGGGAGCGGTATCGACCGGTACCTAGAGTTTGGACAATTGATATGGAGTGGGGTGCCGTTTACCACCCAAAGCTCCGAATGAGTCCCCCAGCTTGGCCTAACGGCACGCGGATACCAAGAAGAAACTGGGAAAGTTTCTAAGGAGTCATAATAGCCAGGGGCAAGCGCCGCGCCGCCCCTAGAATGAAAGCGTCCCCAACACACGCGCCGTCCGGGCCTAGACATCGGGCAACTTCCATAGGCTTAGGTTCAAACTTCAGGAGCTTCTTTAGAAAGCTTGGCAAGGTCCAAGCCCAGCGCCTGCTTCGGCTGAGATTCCAAGGAATGTGACATCATTATCGAGTTACAACAATCTTGCCGTTTGTTGTTGATTTTTTTGTTGACAATGTTTTGGCACTCCTATAAACTGATGTTGTTCTAACCGTGCATCGCAAAGAAAGTATTTCGTGACAATTTTAGTGGGCCATACGGCGCTCGGGTAAATTCATTCCGCCGGCGGTTCCCACTGGCGAAAAAAATTATGGATACATGCCGTCGACGGCGGCATGGTTGTGGCGATGTAATAACCGCATCACTTGCTTAAATTTGGTCACGCCCCAATTGTGGTAGGCCTTCCCACCTAATTAAATCAGCAGAGAGAATTAGGGGCCGAAGTGTATGCTTTGGTCGTTTCGTTCCCAGACCTTGCCAAATGTTATTGTCGAGGTCTGAAATTGCCTGATAGAGGTAGAACGAGGTTGAAGTGAGCGCGGATGATTCCTTACGGACCCGCGACTCACCAGGCTGGGTTTGCGTCAACGTCTCTCGCGGGCGGTTTAAATTCTTCCGGGGTTGCAGGCCGGCGGCCTTTATGCTCCTGGAATTCAAACGAACGCCATTACTCGGGAAACGCCTAAGCGTAAATCAGAGAACCCACAAACCAGCTATAGGAGGCTAGCTCATGAAACGTAGATTGAAGATTCTTGGGATGGTAATGCTCATCCTCGGTTTGACGACCGCGGTAAGCGTCTCTTTCAACGACCCCGATCATTCCGATCTGGGAAATTATCAAGACTGTCCGGCCTACGCTACTCACTCAGCGTTGTTCACGCCTAATTCCTTGCAGAATTGGGTGCGAGCGTCTCAAGTGAGTGAAATGGTGGCCGGAAAAACCCTCAGTGGCGGTTTACGAGGGCTGATTGCTCGTCAAAACCCCATCGACGATTTCATTTTCGACAAAATGGAGAGAGATGGCATCCCGCATTCCCCAATTTGCTCGGATGAAGAATTTCTCCGCCGCGCTTATTTAGACCTGACCGGAAGAATCCCCAGCTCGAACGATGCCAAGCAATTCCTGGATGCGCCCGATCTCGACAAACGGTCGGCACTGATCGACCAATTAATCGGCAGCCCGGAATTCGTCGATCGCTGGACCATGTTCTATGGGGATCTGTTTCAGAATACCTACGGAGGCGCGCGCCTCTATTATGGCCGCACCCCTTACCATGAGTATATGCGCGGCTTCGTTCAAGCCGACCGCGGCCTTAATCAGGTGGCTAATCAACTATTGAACATCAATATTCCTACTACGCGCAACAGTTGGCAGAACGGCCCGGTAAACTTTTTCGCGCGGGCTTGGGAACCGATGGTCAATCAGTATGACGTCGTCGACAACATTGCCATCGACGCGTCGCGGGTCTTCCTGGGTGTGCCGGACCTTTGTATCAGTTGCCATAGAGGTGCTGGTCACTTAGACCGCGTGAATCTTTATTTGATGGATAAGGAGCGCTCCGACTTATGGGGGTTGTCGGCCTTTTTCTCCGGCCTGCGCTTTCAGCGTGTGCGAGAAACCACACAGCCCAATACGTTCAGTTTCACCTTCCGGGAAATTGCTACGGAAGGTTATAACGTTTCCTTGTTCCCTACCGGCGGTATACGACCCGAGCGCCGAGCCCCCCCCGAAGGTCCGTTGGTTGCTCCCAGGTATTTCTTCACCGGCCAAACGGCAAAAACCGAAAACTTCCGTCGGGAATTTGTCCAATTCCTGGTAGCCGATCCGCAGTTTAGCAAGACGGCCGTCAATTACATCTTCAAAGAACTTATGGGAATGGGAATCATCGATCCTCCCGACGCGGTTGATTTGGCTCGGCAAGATCCCAAAAATCCTCCGCCACTCCCCTGGACTGTGCAGCCGACCCACCCTGACTTGCTGGCGTACTTGGGCGAGGAGTTCGCCGCTCACGGATACAAGATCCAATACATCATCAAGCTGATTATGAATTCCTCCGCCTATCAGCTTTCCGCCGGCTTTCCAGGGCCCTGGGAGGGACGGTTCGCGCCATACTTCGCCCGCCACTTTGCCAAGCGTATGACCGCGGAGCAACTGCTTGATTCCGTTTTCCAGGCCACAGATCTCCACGGCGATTACACGGTGGACGGGAACTCCGTCGAGTGGACGATGCAGTTCCCCGATACAACAGAACCGAGGGCCGGTGGACAAGTCAACGTGAACACACGTAACTTCCTCAACGCTTTCTTCCGTGGCGATCGCGTTACCACGACGCGGAATCGAGAAGGTTCGGTGATACAAGCTCTGGGTTTGATGAACAGTCCTCTGATTAATGACCGAATCAGGGTCGGACGCGGCGGTCTCGTTGATACCTTGTTCGCTTCCAATATGACTACGGATCAAATCATCGAGGAGGTCTTCCTGGCCACCCTTTCGCGCAGGCCCACCGCGGCGGAAATCAACATCGCGCGGCCCTGGATTGAGAAGGACCGTGGAAAGGGGACGGAAGACTTGCAGCTTTCGCTAATAAATCGGCTCGACGCCTTGTTTTATTAGACGACCGCGCGGCCTCAGGAAATTTCATATCCATGAAGTTCATAAGGAGAATATTTTATGACAATATTTAATAATGGCTCTACGGATCAAGGTTCTGCCGGATTAAGCCGGCGGCGCTTCATACAGCTTGGCGGCGCCGGTGTGGCGGCTTATGGGTTGCTCGATAGCACCCATCAATTTGAGATGTTGGCGCAGGCGGAAGTAACTCCGATGAACACCGCCGACGCTGTCATTTTTATTAAGCTGGCCGGCGCTCCCAGTCACATGGACACGTTTGATATCAAGGAAGGCGCCTGGACTCCCGCCGACTTCGATATACAGGATAATGGCGATATCAGTCTGCCCAACCGGCTATTTCCCAATCTATTGAAGCAAGCCGATAAACTCTCGATTTTGCGCTCGGTGCAAGCCTGGGTGCCGGTACACCCTATCGCTCAATACTGGATCGACACTTCGCAGGATTTCAATGCCGCGCTGGCGCCGGAACGGCCGGCTGTCGGTGCGGTGATGGCTTTGGAGTTCCAGTCTCAGCGCAGCGCTGAAGACGTCTTTCCGGGGTTCGTGGCTTTGATTGGCTCTCCGGCCGTTGGAAATGGTTTCCTCAACGGTCTGGTCGCGCCGTTCCCGATCGCCGGCGGCAATCCGCAGGGCGCCGGCCGCTTGGTGCCGGCGGCCGGCGTCAGCGGTTTAACCCATCCGAGGGGGCAAGACGATTTGGAGCGCTTCTATAGTCGCCTGCTTGAAATCGATGCCGAGAACCGCCGCGGCAATCCGCCTTGGGGTAAGCCGCTGCAAGACTACAATGATTTTTTTAACGCGGCCAAGGGTATGATGTACAACCCGGCTGTGGTAGAAGCGTTCCAGTATACGGATGCAGACCGTGAGCCTTATGGCAAGACGACGTTCGGCGATGCCATGTTGGTCGCCCGCAAAATGGTGGAAGCCAACAAAGGAACCAAATTCGTTCACGTCACGTTCACTGGGTGGGACATGCATGCCGGCATTTATCAAGGGGCGGCCAGCCTCTACAATCGGTGTCCGGTGTTGGATGCCGGATTGGGACAGTTGCTGCTGGATATGAGCAATAAGCCAAGCCCCACCAGACCCGGAAAAACCATGCTGGACACAACCCTGGTGGTCGCCATGGGCGAGTTTGGCCGCACGCCGCCGAACCGCTACGGTCCGACCGGCCTTAGCAGCCGAGGTGGCCGAGACCATTATGCCAATGTGCAGTTTGCCGTGATGGCCGGCGGCGGCGTGAAAGGCGGACGGGTGATCGGTAAGACGGACCAGTACGGCGCTGTCATCACCGATCCCGGCTGGCAATATCGTACTCGCGGCGGTCAGGCCGGACCCTATATTCGCATGGAAGATATCGGCGTGACGATGTATTCAGCGATGAACATCAATTGGACCAAAGAAATTTTCGAGACCCCCTCGCGCCGTGTCTACCAATATATCAGCGGTGGACCTAACACCGTATATAAAGAAGTGCGCGAGTTATTCACGTAAGTTCGACACACAGCACATAGGAGCGGGGCGCCACTCGGCGCCTCGCTTATTCCTCTGAAAATAGGTCCAGCGAAACAGAACCGGGAGCGGTAGCGACTGGGTATGTCTCGCCCCGGCCTACCCGTCTCGGCCACCCGCTCGCGACCGCATGCGGTTCTGTTTCACCGGAGTTATTTTCAACGGAGTTCGATCTCTATTCTTTGCACCCTGGCTGCGAATAGCGCGGTAAGTTAGGGTTGCAAGGCTTTCCCTCGGCGGGCCGCTTATAGACGGGAGCCGCGTCGGTGGTGCGGCGGCTCGGCGACGCAGCCGATGGGTTGTTTGTCACCGATTTAACCTCGCGACAGCCCGGCTGTGTATAGCGCGCGCGATTGGGGTCGCAGGGCGGGCCGTCTGCAACCGTTTTTTCTCCGGACGCAACAGCCGCGGGTCGTCCGCCTTGGGGAGATTGGCGATTGTTATTACCGGATGGCCTTGGCGGCGCCGACGGAGTACTGGCCGGCACATTAGCCGTAGGACGACCCAAGTTTGGGCTCGGTGTACGTTCCGAACTATAGCCGGTCGTTGATGTCGCCGTACTATTGACCGGTGATGCGCTTCCTGGGGATCGCACGACGGGCGACCTATTAACGGGCGCTGCCCCCTGGGGTTGGACTTGGGGACGATCTGAGTTCACGGCCGGGGCGGTTGTGGCGGGCCTGTAGTAAGGCTGGGCACTCACAGGCGCTGCCGGAGTGTTCGGCCTGGTACTAGGCAATGGAGTCGCTACCGGAGTGGTCAGCGGGCGATTCATCCCTAAAGGTGGACTCGTTGTAGCCGGCCGGTTATTGTTGGGCATAGGGGCCGGCGCTATTGAAAGATTTGGCTTGCCAATGGGCGCCACACTGGCCGACGGCGCAGAGTTACCCGGTCTACTATTCGCCGGAAAAGAATCTCGCGTGGCCGCTTGTGGACGACTCGGCGCTATCGAGGGAGCGGTCATGGCCGGCCTGCCGTTGGTCACGGGCGTCGGAGACGGCGAAGAACTCGGTCTGCCAATGGGCGGGGCGCTTATCGCAGGCGCGGAAGTGACTGGCTTGTTATTTGGCGACGCGTTACCCCACGGCGTGGCGCGTGTTCGCACCGGTTCTGCTGCGGGACTCGCCGTGGCCGGCCCGTTATTGTAAGGGACAGGGCGTACAGATCCGGCTGAAATTCGCTCACCCGTTGTTGCCGGTGCGCTTATCGCAGGCGCGGAAGTGACTGGCTTGTTATTTGGCGCCGCGTTACCCCACGGCGTGGCGCGCGTTCGCGCCGGTTCTGCTGCGGGACTCGCCGTGGTCGGCCCGTTATTGTAAGGGACAGGGCGTACAGATCCGGCTGATATCCGCTCACCCGTTGTCGGTGCGCTCATCGCAGGCGCGGAAGTGACCGGCTTCCTAGATACTCCACTTGAAGAAGAGGGCTGAGCAACTGTTGGAGTAATTGGCGGCGGGTTCAAAGTGGAAACTCGGCCTGGAGTGAGCCGCCCCCGGTTTTCCGGCCCACTAACCGACGCTCCGTAGGCTGGGTTGGGAGCGATCGAAGGAGAACCAGTGGCAACGTTCCGCGGGTTTGTAATAAGAATCGGCGCCGCCGCGTTGGACACGGGGTTTGAGTATGATGGGGGCGAACCCGCAGACACGTATCCCGTATTTAAATCAGACGGCATTGGGGCAGGACTGACGGGATACGGATTTAGATCATAAGGAGGTGCGCCCACATTTACATAGCCTGTGTTTGGATAACTCGTTTGTGGCCCCGCATGAGCAGGCGCGGTATTTGGATACGAGGGTTGCGGGCCGGCATTAGTTGGATTTGAGTTTGTTCTTAAGGGCGGTATGTAAACATGGATCGTGGATGAGCCCGGATTATGAGACGGCGTACCCATGTTGCCCGTACTGTAGCCTGAATTAAACGCTGGGGGGCCGGTCGGAGCCGTGTCGCTGTTCGTAAACAATGTCGGTGGAGCATTTGGGTCGTAGCTGGGATTCGGATTAGATGGCTGCGGACCTGTATTCATGGGGTACTGGCTCGAATCAACGGAGGGTGGACTTGCCGGGCCGGAACTGAGGTTTGTATCAAATACCGATGTTCCGGGATTGGCCGGTAGCGCATTGGGATCGTAAGGCGTGGAGCCTGAACCAATGGAATCTACATTAGGATCATAGGGCGGTGGCCCGGCGTCGGCCGTAGGCCCGTAGGCGTTCAACGGCGGCGCCAGTCCGATGTCCCCCGGCGGCGAAGTCGTATCAAAGGATTGAGAGGCTGTAGGCATCGGACTTTCGTCCGCCTCGCGACAATCGGGCTGCGCATAGCGGGGACGATTGGGATCGCAAGGCTGCCCGGATGTCAGCATACCTGCATCGGGAGCAGAGGGTTGCGCCCCGTCAATACAATCAGGCTGCGCATACCTAGGTCGATTGGGATCGCAAGGCTGTCCGGCTGTCGACATACTAGCATCAGGAGCAGAGGGTTGTGCCCCGTCAATACAATCAGGCTGCGCATACCGCGGTCGATTGGAATCGCAAGGCTGTCCGGCTGTCGACATACTAGCATCAGGAGCAGAGGGTTGTGCCCCGTCAATACAATCAGGCTGCGCATACCGCGGTCGATTGGGATCGCATGGCAGTCCGGCTGTCGACATACTCGCATTGGGAGCAGAGGGTTGTGCCCCGTCAATACAACCAGGCTGCGCATACCGCGGTCGATTGGGATCGCATAATTGCCCACTTGGCGGCGCGTTGTTTCCCGTATCTACAGCGGGGTTGGACGGAGAGCCCGGAGTTACGGGTTGTACGTAAGGATCGAAAGGAGGAGAACCCGGGTCCGCAGGGGACGTTGGCGCGTATGGCGATGGCCCATCAGGATTCACCGGCTCAGTAGTATAATTTGGCATGGGCTGATCAGCGGCGGCGTTTCCCTCACCTTTCCAAGTTTTGTAGTTACGTGGACCGATTACCGGTTCAGTAACTGGAGGGCCGTTCGGTGGCCGTATGACAGTGAAATTAGCGACGGCCTTGCGAGTCCCTTCGAAGACGAAGAGGCGATACGTACCGATCGGCGTATTCGCCGGTATGCGCACGACAAAATCGAATTCGCCATCCCGGCAGACCCGGCGCGCGCAGAGATCCACTTCAGGAGTTAGTAACAAGCCGGCGCCGGTGTTATCGTAGATGGCGAAGCTTTTGCCGGCACGCTCCCACCCACCGCCTCTTAACTGCACGGCTGTACCTGGCATGCCGCTCGTCGGAACCAAAGAGAGGGTTGGCTCGGCGCGCTGCGCGTATAGGGCCTGCACGAAGCCTATCAACGCAGGGATGAGGATCAGAGGCAGGATTATCCAGCGCAGCAACCTAAAGTTACTTCGATCTCTGAAATTTGCTATCGTACTCACCATGACAGTTACATCTCCTTACACAAGACATTGCCAAACGCTCGCCAGACCTTGCCGCCCGCGGCCTGCCTATGCAGGATAGGGCCTGAAGAATTGCAAGCGATATATACGACTCACCTAGCTCTGTAGAGGACCCAAAGCAGAGAGGGGGGAGAATTATTGCGCCGTATCGATTAAGCTAAACTCGATACGACTTACCGTTCCCCACAGACGATCCACTTTTCGACGGTGGGCGCCCAGTACTCTTTGCCGAAACCGGCGCAACAGAACGCCGGGTTATGACGCGCCGAAATGGCCGTCCCATTGGGGGCGCACAGATTGACGGTGCTCTTGGTCTCGCCCCCGGAGTAGCGAGTGCTGGCTACAGGCGTAAGGTCCGCCGGAGACGATTCGAGGAGCCAGGCCTCCCAGGCGCGCCGATTCTTAACATCCCAAAAGGCGTCATCCCATTCCTGCACGCAATTCCCATCGTGGTTGAATTCACCGGCGTTCTTGCCGTCCTTTCCTGGACCTCCGCAATTCTTCCCACCGGGATGTCGCACGCAGCAGTTGTCATGTTTTATGCTTCCCGGCGTAATCCAACATTTGCGCTGCCCATTGGCTACTTCCCCCCAACAGCCAAAGGGGAAGGTTGGAAGTACTTCAGAGCCAATGCCCCACAACTCGGCGCCCGAGCCTTTGCACCCGTTTCCCACGGCGCCAAAGCAGTTTTCTTGCAGACCCAATCGATTAAGTGTAATGGGGTGGGAATTGGTAGAAAGCGGTTTGCGATCGCTCCCCCCTTGAGTGGTTACTTCCACCTGGCCTTGCGGATTATCAATACCCCACGCAATATTTGTCGAAATCTGCGTGGATGATTCTGTGGAGAATCCAACCGGGCGCCCATCCAGTTTGACCGCGATGACCTCCTGGAAATTGCTGCCGGTGACAACGGCAGGATTGCCCAGCCGATTATCTTTTGGCATAACGCTGGTGATCCGCGGCGGGTATTTAACGCCAAAAGAAGACCGCGCATCCCCAAACAAAGTGGAGACAATCAACTCCCCGCTACCGGCCCCCATGGGGACCGTCGCGGTAATTTGCTGCGCAGAGATCGGCCGGTACTGAGCCACCATGTTGCCAAAGATTACCGCTTGTACTTGTACGAAATTATTACCGGTAATCGTCACAGTGTTGCCCGGCTGAGCCGAAGCCGGAGATACACCCGTGATTCGTGGCGGATCGCCCTTCTCATACCCGTAACGCTGTCTGATCTTAAATGAAAGATCGGCATACGAGCTATAATGGCCGTATTGGCCGGGATCGCACTGGCCGACGCTGCCTTCGCCGCGCGGAGTTTTGCGCAGCAGTTCTTTAATGGCCCGAGTAATATTGGGATCGTTGCACGCCCCGGACCACACTTTGAAATTGGTCCGTGAACGCACTTCGGCGCTATCCGTGTAGACGGCCACCGGCCCGGTCCCGGCATCGGCGGGGACGATCGCCAAGATCTGATCGGCGGAACGCATTTCAAACGCCGCGGAAGTAAACCCCCCGTTACGATTATAAAACGCTACCTTGCACGTCTTATCCAAGCCAGTTCCATAGATGCCAATCTTATCTCCCGGTATGCCATCCTGGCTTAGGCTCAACACGGTCGGAAGTGTGTTCTTGGCCATTATGTCGCCGATTCCGGTATTGCTTATGTACCAGCTCTTGCCGCGCTGTATCCAGGCTTGCAAGCCTGCCAGTCCTCCGCCATTTCGGCCGGCGCGTAATTCCGTGAGGCCAACCTGAAACGGCGGATTCGCTTCGCTATCCAGGTAAGCACCTAACCCCGGGACCTTCTGCTCTTCCCCGGCGAAGACCGCATGCAACGCCTGCTTCACGATCTGCTTTTCGTTGGACAGAGTCGCGGGGCTGCGAGAGATGAAATCATTGATCCCGGTATTGTGCATGTACCAGTCCTTGGCCTGCCCGATCCAGGATTGTAGTCCCGGCAACCCGCCGCCATTGCGCCCCGAGCGCAAGTCGCTAAGTGCCGTTTGAAAAGGCTTATTGGCTTCATTGTCGAGGAAAACTTTCAAAGCGGGGACCTTTTGCTCTTCAAGGGCGAAGACCGTATGCAAAGCCTGCTTGACAATTTGATTTTGATTCTCATTAGATTGGGGAGCCGTGCCTTGCCTAAGCACATCCCCGATACCTGTATTGCGCGTATACCAGTCCTTGGCCTGCCCGATCCAGGATTGAAGTCCAGGCAGCCCGCCGCCATTGCGTCCGGCGCGCAAGTCAATAAGCGCCGTTTGAAAAGGCTTATTGGCTTCGCTATCGATGAAAACTTTCAAAGCAGGGACCCTTTGCTCTTCAAGGGCGAAGACCGTATGCAAAGCCTGCTTAACAATTTGGTTTTGGTTCTCATTAGATTGGGGAGCCGTGCCTTGCCTAAGCACATCCCCAATACCCG
>JACOSC010000115.1 GCA_016179055.1 Acidobacteriota bacterium | reverse complement strand
CAGTTTTGCGATGTCGCTTACCCTCCTGGAAGCGACTTTTTAGGTAAGTCGAAGAACGCAAATAGCAAAATTGTCCGTAAAATCGCAAATTCTATCAATTCAGCCACTTCATTGAGTAGCCCGCCTGCGGGGGCTACTCAATGAAGTGGATCTTAGGTTAACGCCTATGGGGCCAGGGGGTGAGGGGCGCGTGATGTAGGCTGGATCTTGAAGCTCCCCCGGCTTCCGCCGGGGGTATCCACCACCCGTGAACGGTTACGAAGTTTCTAAGGAGTCCCCCAGCTTGTCGTAAAACGACACGCAGAACAACGATGAAACTGGGGAAGTTTCTAGGGAAATTAACTCGGCCAATAGGGAGTCCCCAGTAGGGGCGCATGGCCCATCCCGGTGATTTTTCGGGCCGATTGTTTCGGGAAGGCCTGTCTGGTATCTTTCCTAAATTGGGAGACGTTGCCGATGCCTAAGATTCGCATACTTATAATTGATGACGAGGTGAATACCTTAACGTCGCTGTCGCGCGCATTTAGCCTGGAGGGATTTGACGCCGTGGTGGCCGATTCCGGAAGTGCGGCGCTGAAGCGCCTGGAGGAGCATCGCATTGATCTGGTGCTTTGTGATGTGGTCATGCCGAAGGATGACGGACTGGCCACCCTGCGGAATATCAAGAAACAGTATGTCCATATTCCTGTGATCATGATGTCCGGGCAGGCCACAGTGAGCACCGCGGTCGAGGCGATCAAGCTGGGGGCCATTGATTTTATTGAGAAGCCCGTGTCTTTGGAAAAGCTCCACCTGACCATTGATAATGTGCTTCATCTCGAACGGCTCAAGTCTGAGAATCGTGAACTCCGCATGGCCTTGGAAGAGCAACACGCCATGGTTGGACAGGGACCCAAGTTCCAGCAGCTTTGGCGGAATATCGAGCTGGCGGCGCGCTCCAACACGCGTGTACTGATTATGGGCGAAAATGGGACCGGCAAAGAGTTGGTGGCCCGCGCCATTCATCGTCTGAGCAATCGCCATGACAAACCCTTTATTCATTTGAACTGTGCGGCGGTCCCGGCCGACCTCATCGAGAGCGAACTCTTCGGCCATGAAAAGGGCGCCTTTACGGGGGCCATCGCGCAGCGGCAGGGAAAATTTGAAATGGCTGATAAAGGCACGCTGATGTTGGACGAAATTGGCGACATGCCTCTGGCCATGCAGGCCAAGCTACTGCGAGTTTTGCAGGAGGAAGAGTTTGAGCGTGTGGGCAGCGCTAAGACAATACGGGTCGATGTGCTGGTCGTGGCGGCGACCAATCAGAACCTGCTTGGGTTGATCGCCAAGGAAAGCTTCCGTCGAGACCTGTACTTCCGCTTGAACGTCTTTCCGATTCATGTACCCCCGTTGCGCGAGCGACTCGAAGATATCCCCAGCCTTTTCGAGCATTACGTGCACAGCATCTGTCGAAAAAACAATTGGAAAACCAAGCCGGTAGAGGCGGAGGCGATTCGTCTCCTGCAACTGCATAATTGGCCGGGAAACATCCGAGAACTGAAAAATTTGGCCGAGCGGGTTCTAATTCTGTCTTCATCCCCGACCATTACCGCGGAAGACGTGAAGCCTGTGCTGCCGACGGAAACTCAGTTTAGCGATCGCATGGTGCGGAAGGGGTACACCTTAAAGGTCACGCTTGAGGGAATTGAAAAAGAACTGATCTTAAAACAACTCGAGATCAACCGTTACCATATTACGAACACGGCCAGAGATTTGGGTCTTGAGCGCAGCCATCTTTATAAGAAGTGCAAAGGCCTCGGCATTGATTTGGCGCAGTTGGTGCGGGGTCCGGTTGCCTGAGCAAAGCCGGCACAATTCTTTAAAAGGCGGACTCAGCAATGAATGACTATTTTTTTAGACATAACGCGTTCCCAAGCTGGTGCTCCAAAAGTATATTCTTTCTCAATCATAGTCTTGCGCTTTTTGTGCCTCTTTGCGGCAAGAAGAAATCGGCCCCAAAAAAGCTCACAAGGCGCAAAAGGGAAAGTGGAAGCGGCATCCTGCCGCTTGTCTTAAAATAATGGGCCGCAAAAAAGCCCACAAGGCGCAAGCGGGAAAGCTGACGTTGCGCCGGGTGCTTAGGATTCAACGGGAAACTTCCAGCGCATGAAAACAATTCGCGAGTTTGATGAGCATCGGCACCGGCAGCGACTCCGCCCGATTCTCGGCTGAGATGGCGCAGGCCTGTAAGGCGGCGACAGCATTGGGCTGGAAACGGGAAGAACGTTTTAAATTATTAAGAATAGTTTTTCGCCGATGCGCAAAAGCCGCTTTAAGGAGGTTGACGTAAAGCTGGTAATCGGCGGCCGGGCAAGGAATCGGCGATAGCGTCTCTAATTGAATGACCGCGGACCAAACTTTCGGGGCGGGAAAAAATGAGCCGGGCGCGACAGCAAAGCCGTGGCGAATCGAGGCCTGGTACTGAACCAGAGCCGCCAGAAATCCGTAAGCCTTGGTGTTCGGCTTGGCCATCAGACGATCGGCCATTTCTTTTTGGACCATAATCGTCATATCGCGCACGGATTCCTTATCCTCCAACAAATGCTGAATGATTCGGGTCGCGATATTGTAGGGTAGGTTCCCCAGGATTCGCACGGGGCATGGCGCCACACCCGCTTCCCGCAGCAACTCGTTGATGGTGTGTGCCAGAATGTTGGCTTGCACTATTTTTAGCGCCGGGTAGGGTTCGGCGAAATTTCTAAGGTGAGCGACTAGGTCCTGATCCACTTCAACAGCGATAAGCCGTACGCCCGTATCAGCCATTATGGTAGTCAGTGCGCCGGTTCCCGGTCCAATCTCCAGAAAAACATCATCGGGCTTGGGTTCGGCCAGTTGTACGATCCTTCTTGAAATGGATGTGTTGGTCAAGAAATGTTGACCGTACGCCTTCTTCGGGTGGTTGACTTTGGCCATGTATCTTGTAACACTCCCGTGGTATAATATCGCTGGTCGTTAGGATGGCTATTATACGTATTCATACTTTTTTTTGAACGCACTTATTTGCCCCTCAAAGGAGGTACCATGAGCGGAAAGGTAATGGACGTAACGGACAATAGTTTCCAGAACGAAGTACTCTCAGCAGATATTCCAGTGCTGGTGGATTTTTGGGCCGCTTGGTGTGCCCCATGCCGAATGCTAGCGCCCACCGTTGTGGCCTTGGCCGATGATTATGCGGGCAAAGTGAAAGTGGCAAAATTAAATGTGGATGAGAATCCGAATACGGCCGCCCAGTATAGTATTCGAGGGATCCCGACGCTTTTGCTGTTCCAGAAAGGGGCGGTGGTGGAAACCGTGGTTGGGGTCAAATCGAAGGAAGAAATCGTTCGGCTTTTAGACAACTATGTTGGCAAAGCGCAGACTAAAGTGAAATAAATCCCGTCTACCGACTCGATTAACAACGCGTGCGCGGTGGACTATTTTGACTTGGGGGATGAGGGTCAAGGAACGTTGGCTTTGAATCGGTGCGGCTGTGGAGTGAAGGCCGGTACGCCGAGAGGTCTGAACGATGAATTCGGTTTTGGGAAACGAGCGCAGGGCTTACACCTTGGAGCCTCCGCTGGGCAGGGTCGGCGGGTGCGGCTTGAACCATTCTTCTATCAGGCAAGGACGTCTTACTTACATTTTTAGTAACTACTCAGGCAATGCGTCTCAGCCCCGTAGGGGCGGCCTGTTTGTAGTAGCGATTCCTAGGGTAAGTCCTAAAGCTCCGTAGGAGCGACCTGTCCGGACGCGTGCGTCGACGAAATCAACCTTACACAGGCCGCCCCTACGGGGCTTTTTCGAACTCACGCATGGATTCTTGATATAAACAGGCCGCTCCTACGGAGCTAAAGGCAGTGGCTGAGTAGTTACCATTTTTAAATCTTTCTAGATTGGTGTATGAACTGGGCTCCCGCGGGCCGCCTGGGCTACATTTGGGAGATTGTCTTCTCTAGGGCTTGCCAATCATCGAAAGTCATCACATTTAAATAGGGAGTTATGCCTAACATAGTTATAATAGGCGCACAATGGGGGGACGAAGGGAAGGGCAAAATCGTTGATTTGCTCTCCGAACGATTTGATATCGTGGCTCGCTATCAAGGCGGCCATAATGCCGGGCACACCGTTATCGTAAATGGCCACAAACATATCTTCCATCTCATTCCTTCCGGCGTCATTCATCCGAATATAATCTGTGTGATCGGTAATGGCGTGGTGGTGGATCCTTTTGCGCTCGTGGATGAGATGCGCGCACTGGAGGCTATTGGCATTGCCGTACAAGGCCGCCTTTTCATTAGTCATCGCGCGCATGTGATCATGCCGTTTCATCGCACTATTGAATGGGTCGAAGAAGATGCCCGAGGTGACGCTAAGTTGGGAACCACTTCGCGGGGGATCGGTCCCGCTTATGAAGACAAGGCGGGCCGGCGCGGCATACGTATGGGTGACCTTTTGGATATGGATTTGTTGCGCGCCAAGATACGGGAGAGTGTCCAGTACAAGAATAATATCCTCTGCCCGGCGTATGGAAAGCCCGCGATAGACGCCGAAGAGATCTTTGTTAGCTATGCTCCGGTTGTTGAATTCCTACGAGATCATGTAGTAGATACGGCAGAATTGATTCATGAAAAGTTGGCGCTGGGCGCCTCCATTTTGTTTGAAGGAGCCCAGGGCACCATGCTGGATGTTGACCATGGCACCTATCCCTACGTTACCGCCTCGAACGCCACGGCCGGTGGCGCCAGCATTGGAACAGGGGTGCCGCCGACGAGCCTCGATGGTGTCGTGGGGATCGTCAAGGCGTATACCACGCGGGTCGGCGCCGGCCCTTTTCCCACGGAATTGCTGAACCCGGTCGGTGAGGGGCTTCGCCAGCGCGGCGATGAATTCGGTGCATCGACGGGTCGTCCCCGTCGTTGTGGATGGTTCGATGGCGTGGTGGTGCGCTATGCGCGCATGATAAACGGAATTGACGCCATGGCGATCACCAAACTTGATGTCCTCGATACCCTGCCGGAGCTTAATATATGCGTTGGCTACTTGTACAAAGGATCGCCGGTGAAGACCCTTCCTGTTGATGCCGGCGCTTACGCCAACTGTCAACCTATTTATAAGACGCTGCCGGGTTGGGTCTCTCGAACTACCGGTCTGACCGAATATCGTGACTTGCCGGAGGCCGCCAAGAATTATCTTAAATTCATTGCGGATTTTGTTGAAGCCGAGATATCGATTGTTTCCACCGGACCTGGCCGTCACGAAACCATCTTCATTCAGGGCTCGACCTTGCAAGAACTGATCGCCTAACGCGGTTAATTCGGGGTCGGCTTAGATTCAGCCCTCGATCTTTAAGCTGTCCAAGGGATATCATCATAAACGCGTGGCTATTGGTCTCACGGACAGAAAGACGCTGAAATACCGAAACGGTTCAGGGTGTCTACAGAAATATAGTATCTGGAGCGGTTGGCCGCCCTAATCCCTGGGCGGATAAACTGTGATCAGCTATTTTCCGGTGAATGAAATTATTTTCGCGCCGCGCCTCGGCCATCGCGAATTTATGAGAATTTCCTAATTGAACAATTATCTAAAATTTGCTATAAAGTAGATTATGTTCGAGAAATTCACGGAAAAGGCCAAACGCGTTTTATTCTTCGCTCGTTATGAAGCCAGCCAACTCGGCAGTCCCAACATTGAGACTGAGCATATCTTACTGGGATTATTGCGGGAAGACAAGAACTTGCCGAACAAGTTTCTTCCCCGTTCTACTTTGTCTTTAGACACGGTACGCAAGGACGTGGAAGGGCGTACGCCGTCCCGTGAGAAGGTGGCTACCTCCATTGATTTGCCATTCAGCAACGAATCCAAGCGGGTCTTGAACTTTGCCGACGAAGAAGCCGAGCGTCTCTCGCATCGCTATATCGGGACTGAGCATGTGCTCTTGGGTTTGTTGAGGGAAGAGAAGTCTATTGCCGGAGAGATTCTCCGTGAGAAGGGCTTACGGCTATCCGTGGTGCGGGAAGAGCTTTCACGCGCCAATTACGATAAGCATGTGCCGGGCAAGAACAAAGAGCCCTTGCTGGTGACGGAGTTCAGCCGGGATCTGACCGAAGCGGCCGGCAGCGGAAGTTTGGATCCACTGGTGGGGCGTGAATCGGAAGTCGAACGCGTCATTCAGATCCTTTGCCGCCGGACCAAGAATAATCCGGTGCTGATTGGCGAGCCGGGCGTCGGGAAGACGGCTATCGTTGAGGGGTTGGCGCAACGTATTGTCCAGAACAACGTGCCCCCACAATTGACGGACAAACGCATATTGGCTTTGGATATCTCGTTGATTGTGGCCGGGACGAAGTATCGCGGCCAGTTCGAAGAACGTCTCAAGACGATTATGAAAGAGCTGATCGAAAATCGCAATTTCATTGTTTTTATCGATGAGTTGCATACGTTGGTCGGCGCCGGCTCCGCCGAGGGCTCGTTGGATGCGGCCAATATCCTTAAACCGGCGCTTTCACGCGGAGACATTCAGTGCATTGGCGCTACGACGCCGCACGAGTACCGCCGTTCCATCGAGAAAGATCGGTCGCTCGAACGTCGCTTTCAGGCGGTTAAAGTTCACCCGCCCGCCGAGGCCGATACGATACGAATCTTGCAGGGCATTAAGCACAAGTACGAGGCCTTTCATCAACTTAAGTATACCGACGACGCCATCGAGGCCGCGGTTTACCAATCCAGTCGCTATATCACCGACCGTTTCCTGCCGGACAAAGCCATCGATGTTATTGACGAGGCGGGAGCGCGGGTTAAACTGCGCGGCGCCCGCATTCCGGAGGAGTTGGTCAATATTGAAAGGCGCGTGCGTTTCGTTGTCGGCGAGTTTGAAACGACCCCAGCCCGCGAGCTCGAAAAGCCGCGGAAATACAAAGAAGAGGATGTGCTCGATCGCGAGAGCATACAAGTGGCCCGAGAGCGCTGGCAAGTGCGCGGCGATACTGTGGCTTTAGAGGTGACGCGCGATGACATTGAAGAAGTAATCGCCCGCTGGACCGGCATCCCCATCACCTCTTTGAAGGAGGACGAGAGTCAGAAGCTTTTGCGCATGGAAGAGGAACTCCATCGCTGGATTATTAGCCAAGAGCCGTCGATTGACGCGCTGGCGCGCGCCATTCGCCGATCCCGCGCCGGCTTGAAGAACCCCAGCCGTCCGGTGGGGTGCTTTCTGTTTCTGGGACCGACCGGCGTCGGAAAGACCGAAGTCGCTCGATCACTGGCGCGCTTCCTCTTTAACAGCGAAAATGCTCTGATCAAGCTGGACATGTCCGAATACATGGAAAAGCACTCGGTGGCGCGGCTCATCGGCTCGCCGCCCGGCTACGTCGGGTATGAAGAAGGCGGCCAGCTCACCGAGCGCGTGAAGCGCAATCCGTATTCGGTCCTCCTGCTCGATGAGATTGAGAAGGCGCATGCAGATATTTTTAATGTGTTATTGCAGGTGTTTGAGGATGGTCAGCTTACAGATGCCATGGGCAACACGGTTGATTTCAAGAATACGATTATTATCATGACCTCCAATATCGGCGCCCGTTTCATTGCGAAGAAGGGTTCGTTGGGCTTCCACGCCAGTTCGGGAACGGCGATGAAGAAAAACGAGGATCTCATCATGGATGAAGTGCGTCGGTTGTTTAATCCGGAATTCTTGAATCGGCTCGATGAAGTTATTATTTTTAATGCGCTGAGTGAGGATGACCTGGTTCAGATCGTGGAGTTGCTCATTCAAAAAATCAACGATAGCCTGCAGCAAAAGAGAATCAGAATAGTATTGGCGGGGGACGTCAAGTACTGGATTGTCAATAAGACTTGCCAGGACCGCTCGTACGGCGCTCGCCCGCTGCGCCGCGCGCTGCAAAAATATATTGAAGATCCGCTGGCGGAAGCCTTGATACAGAATCTCTTGAAAAAGGATTCCGACGTCGAGGTTTTTCTGAGTGACGATGCGCTGTATTATATCCCCAGCGGGAAGACCCGAGAGGAAGCTCTCAAGTTAAGTTAAGTGTTAGGCGGTTTAACGAAGTACGTATGCTGTACGGTGGACCCCGATGAGCCGGTTTCCTTGTCCCTACCTGAAGGGTGAGGTTGAGCTGACTGAGGAGCGGGAGTTTCACATCTCCGAACGGCATCCTGATCTTCTGCCGGAGCACCGGAAGCGAGTGGCAGAAACGCTCTCCGACCCGGACCAAGTCCGAAGGAGTGTTCGGTTTGGAAGCGCCAAGTTGTTTTCGCGCTGGTACACTGAGGTGCAGAAAGGTAAGCATGTGGTGGTGATTGTCGTCAGCGAGCTTGCTGCGGCAGAGCGCCACTGGATCATCACGGCCTACATAACGAGAGTGCTAGCTGAGGAGGACGTTGAATGGAGACGAAACTGAGGTTCAAATACGACCGGGAGGCGGACATCCTCCATATCGACAAGTGCCCGCCGTACGCGGAGCAAGAGTCGAGGGAGCTGAAGGACGAAGTAGTTGCACGACTCAACCCCGATACCGGTGAAGTTGAGAATCTCGATGTGCTGTTCTTTTCGACGCGGCTCCTGCGTACGGATCTCTTTGAATTGCCGGTCACCGCTGATCTGCGGCTTGTTAGCAGGGAAGGCGCCTAGCCCATGTACCTGGCGGACTCCGCCCACAGGTGATGTCCAGGTCGCTATCGTACGTAGAGTAGGTTCGACCCCACGGGCACGGGTAGGTTAGCTTGGCTCCTGCCGCCACCGCTCTCCTTAACTATTTTTCAGGAATTTTAAATTTATGACACAACTCCTTACGTGTAGATTATGGGTGTATTTTTCTTTGGTTTTCCTTATGCTGGCGCCGCCGATAGCGCTCGGGCAACGGGCGCCGACCATCGAAAGGGTCGACATTGCCGGCAATAAACGCGTGACGGAAGACACGATCCGCTTCTACTTGCAGACCAAGTCCGGCGACCCTTACGACGAGCAAAGAATCCAGGCGGATTTCCAAGCCCTGCTCCGACTGAAGTCTTTCAAGGATGTCCGCGTGGAAGAAAAGGATGGCTCCAGCGGCAAGATCATTACCTTTCATGTCGAAGAGTGGCCGTTGATCCGGCAGATCGAGTATATCGGCAACAAGTCATTTTCGAACTCTGATATCTTGGAGCACTTCAAGAACCGTAAGGTCGGACTCACGGTGGATTCTCAGTACGATCCGGGCAAAGTCAACTTGGCCACGCGGGCGCTGAAAGAGCTGCTGGATAAGAACGGCCGGCCGATGGGCACCGTCAAATTTGAAACCGAAGAAATCACCAGCACGGCCGTAAAGCTTAAGTTTATTATCGAGGAAGGTGAGAAAGTGCGTATCGGTGAGATCACCTTCAGCGGCAATACGGTGTTTAGTGATGGCAAGTTGCGCGACACGCTGAAGTTGACCAAAGTGCGCGGTATCATCAGTACGTTCAAAGGAACGGACAAGTACGACCCGCTAAAACTCGAAGCGGATCTCGAACAGAACGTGCGAAAAATCTACCAGGAGCACGGCTATGTCAAGCTCATCATCGGGACCCCCAAAGCCGAAGTGAAGGACGGGCCGCGCGGGATCGTGCCCCTGTTTCGGAAAACCAAGGAGCAGTTTTTCATTGAGGTGCCTTTGGTGGAAGGCGACCAATACACTTTGGGCGAGCTGCACATCAAGGACAGCACCGTATTCAAGGAAGAAGTTTTGCTGCCGCTGTTCGGAATGAAGAAAGGCGACGTCATCAACTTTACCAAAGTGCGAGACGCCTTGGAGAAATTCCGAAGTTATTACGGCGCTCTCGGCTATATCAACTGGAGTTACCTGCCCGAGCAGAACATTGACGATAGTAAGAAAACGGTGGATATCACGTTCACCTTCCAGGAAGACAAGCAGTTCAATATCAACCGCATTGAGTTTGCCGGCAATACGCGCACTCGTGATAAAGTTATGCGTCGGGAATTCCTGCTCGACGAGAAATCCGTTTTCAACAGCAAGCTGCTGGAGCTAAGTGTTCTTCGGCTTAACCAGTTAGGTTTTTTTGAGCGGATTGAGGAAAAGGACTATGAAGTGCGGCCCAACCCGGCTACTTCCGAGGTCGACATAACCGTCAAAGTGAAAGAGAAGGGACAGCAGTCGATTGGCTTGACGGGCGGAACCAGCGGGATCTCGGGAAGTTTTGTCGGGATCACTTACACTTCGAATAATTTTCGCGGCAAGGGGCAACGCATTGAAGCCGATGTCACTGCCGGTACTCGCACTACCAACATTATGTTTAGCTTTACCGAGCCCTATTTTCGCGACTCCCGTTTGACGCTCGGCTTCTCCATTTTCAACCAGCGACTGCGCTACGATACCTTTAATACTTTTTTTGGATTCGGCAATGTAAGTACCAGTACGGGTAAGCCGCTTGAGTTATTTAACCGCAAGACCTCCGGGATAACCTTATCCGGCAGCTATCCGCTATGGGGGTGGTGGCGGGCCGGCGCCAGCTATACCCTGCAAAACATTACGATCACCGATATTCGAGAAGGACTCGACACTTACGCTTTGGGCAGCTTGACTCCGTTTACGCCCACCGGCAGTTTTCAAGCCGCGCTCAAGGGCATCAAGCGTAGCCAGATTACACCTTCCCTGAGCTACAATACCACCGATCATCCGCTTGACCCCAAGCACGGTCGCAGCGTCTCGCTCTCTTTAGATATTGCCGGCGGCCCGTTACAGGGCGATTTTAATCTCATACGCCCCAATTTTGAGGTTCGGCAATTTGTTCCGGATCGGTTTTTCAGCGGCCGGCGCAACACCATGGCCTTTCGTTTGCTGGCCGGTTACGTTACCGGCTTTTCGGGAACGCCGATTCCTCTCTTCGATCGTTATTACAGCGGCGGCGAAAATCTGGTGCGCGGATTTGATATACGTTCGGTCAGTCCTTATGCCGTCATTGCTTCACCGGTATGCAGCGCGCCCGGCGGCGGCGTCAAGACCTGCACGTCGCCCGATGAGCCGCGCGCCCGCAGTGACGCAGGCCAGCCACTCTATTCGACCGCCATCAATGTTATTGGCGGCGATATGCTGGTTAACGCCAATATCGAATACCGTATACCAATTGCCGGGCCCTTGGCGGTCGCCGCATTCTTTGATGCCGGCACGGCGCGTACGCTTCGCCGATCTCAGTTGGGGAATTTTGGCGATGGCCGCGTGACTATTATAGAGGGGACGCAATCATTTATGCCGACCACTTCCTCTGCGGAGATTCGTGTGGTGTCCGGCAATACCAACGGGACCATACGGACTTCCACCGGCGCCGAGATCTTGTTTCAGTTGCCGGTGGTCAACGTGCCTTTCCGTCTTATTCTGGCCTATAATCCAACCCGAATGGTTGTGAAGGACCTGGACTTCAAAGAACCGCGTCATAACGTACAGTTCACAATTGGCCGCGCCTTTTAAGATCGATCGCAAGATGATTACGTGGCGGCAAAGATACGAGCGGGACATTAACCGGGCCCAGCCAATCGCCGTCGACATTCAAATAAGGGAGCCGTGTGCCGTATAGACGCCGGCCAAGTCCTCGGTTACGGTAGGCGGCGGGCTTGCCGCTTGTTTCGGTGGACGTACGGCGAATCAATTTTTGTAACTGTTCAGGGCGGTCCCCGAAGGGGACCTTGTTAATAGCCGTGGGTGGCGCCCCGCGCCACCCACGGAATGCCACCTCCCCCGGTCGGACCCTGAAAGGGTCCAAGTAGAGCCCGGTGGGGGCGGACGACTGCGACCCTTTCAGGGTCGGCCCACGCGGGGGTTACGGTCCGGGGGTGGCGAAACGCCACCCCCGGCTAGTAACCGCGTCCCCTTCGGGGACCGGGCGCCGTAGGGTCACCTTTTGTCGATAGGCTTATCAGCGGACCCCCTTGAACAGTTGCTCAATTTTTTGCAGGCTATTGCCAAGAACGCCCCGGTACTATAAAATCTACACTCAAAATTTAATTGGAAAAGGAGCAAAAAACTAATGATCGGAAGAATGGTAATCTTTGTTATGAGCTTAGCTTTGATTTGCAACTTGGGAGTGTTGGCCCAAACGCCCAAAGCGCCTACTCCGGCGCCGCCGTCGGCGAAGCCCGCCGAGCCGGTGGCCGCCATGCAGGCAGCAGGTTTCAAGATGGGATTTATTGACTTGGAGCGTGCCCTGCTTCAGGTCGAGGAAGGGAAAAAGGAGTTTGGCGAACTGGAGAAATTCGTTCGTGATAAAGAGACCGACGCCAAAGTGAAGCAAGAGGAAGTTGAGAACATGCGTAAGCAAATGAGCGCGCAGGATAAAAACCTGAAAGAAGAAGCCAAAGCGCAGTTGCAGCGAAACATCGACGCCAAGATGACGGAACTCGAACGCTTTACGCAAGATACGCAGCGCGATATAGACTCGCGCCGAGGCGCCGCCGTCAATAAGATTGGCTCAAAGATGCAGCCGATCATAAATTCTCTCGCTAAGGATCAAGGCTACGCGGCGGTTTTTGTTTACGCGCCCAACTCGCCGCTCTATGCCTACATTGATCTGGAGAAATACGACGTGACGAATGCCGTGATTGAGCGCTATAACAGATCCAGTCCCGTCGCCGCCGGCGCTCCGGGAGATTCCTCCCCGGCTAAAACGGTCAAGAAGTGAGAAAAGCTTAGGACATTGTATTGGGCAGGGAATTTCCCTGGCTGCTGTGTGGCTGGGGAGTTCCTCAGTGTACATTTTGGGGCAGCACGGCGAGTGAAAACAGCACCGCCTGCGGTAGCGGGCTGGTCAGCCGTAGCCGGCGCACTCGGTCGCTACCGCTTCCGGTTCTGTTTTGCCGAAGTTACTTGCGGAGGAGGATGGATGACGATACCAGCTCAGGTTCTTCCGGATATATGTGAGATTTCGAAACTGCTGCCTCACCGGTATCCCTTTTTGCTGATAGATCGGATTCTTGAGTTCGAGCCGGGAAAACGCATCGTCGGATTGAAAAACGTTACCATGAACGAGCCGTTTTTCGTCGGTCACTTTCCCGGGACTCCGGTAATGCCCGGCGTTCTGATCATCGAAGCAATGGCGCAAACCGGCGGAGTTTTGGCGCTCTACTCTGAGCCTCGCCGCGATAAGCTTCTGGTTTACTTTCTTGGCATTGACAAGGCCCGTTTCCGCAGGCCGGTCACGCCCGGTGACCAACTCCTCCTGGAGCTCACAGTGCTCAGGCGCAAGACCAACGTTTGCAAGATGCAATGCCAAGCTTTCGTCAACGGCCTTCTTGTTGCGGAAGCGGAGATTCTCTCTTCTTTTGTCGAAAGGACTTGACGTGAGTGCGCATACGACGGCGGTGATTAGCTCGGCGGCGGAGCTGGGCGCTGGGGTCGAGGTAGGGCCTTACTGTATCATAGAGGGACGTGTGCGCATCGGCGCGCGTACCCGCCTGCTTTCCCATGTTGTGATCTACGGCCCGGCTGAGATCGGCGAGGATTGTTCGTTTTACTCGTTTTGCTCGATTGGCTCGCCCCCGCAGGATCTAAAATATAAAGGCGAGCCCACCAACTTGGTCATCGGCGTCCGCAATATTTTCCGCGAATCGATAACGATCAATCGTGGTACGGTCGGGGGTGGCGGAGTCACGCGCGTCGGCGATGACAATTTTTTCATGACGCTCGTTCATATTGCCCACGATTGTCACGTCGGCCATCATACGATCCTGGGCAATGCCGCGACGCTGGCCGGGCATGTTCATATCGATGATCACGCCATATTGGGCGCCTATAGCGGTGTTCACCAATTCTGCCGAGTCGGAACGCATGCCTATGTCGGCGGCTATTCCGTCTTAACCCGCGATGTTCTCCCCTATATCAAGACGGTTGGCCAACGCAATGAAGCCGGCATTTACGGAATCAATACCGTCGGCCTGGCGCGCAAAGGTTTTTCCCAGTCGTCGTTGGAAGCGCTCGAGCGAGCCTATCGTATATTGTTCCGCTCTAAACTGAATACCGGCGATGCGCTGGCCATGCTCAAATCCAATGCGGCCTCCACCGCGGAAGTTCAGACCCTAATCACCTTCATTGAAACCTGCGAGCGCGGATTCATTCGTTGAGCCGCTACGCTCAGCCTAATCGGCAGAATAACTAAACCCCCATCGGCTGAAAGCTTTGGTGAAAAATAGGGAGCAAGCACAATGCGCGTTCAAGATATAGCCCTTTTTATCAATAACGCTGTTTTTCGGGATGGTCTTGTAAATCGGCCTTGCTCTGAGTGGCCACCAAAAAGTAAGTTTAACATTGCTCATGACCTGTGGGTCGGAAAGCTAAATAATGAACTTGTTGAGATGATGTTTGAAGCCTGCGAGCCTCCGGGCTATTGGGAAGTCAAGCCTATACGACAGTTTAGCCAGTTATATGCATTCGTGCGCGAGTTGGATTTGGACTATAACAGTCCAAATTGGTATTCTTGGGATACCGACGAGCGCTTACAGACCAGCATTGCACTTTCAAGACTCATAAAGCCGATTTCCTCCCATCATTATTCGGCACGTGTTATTTATGATTCCGATAGCCAGACCGTAAAAACTATCAGTCCTTATCAATCTAATGATACGTATGGAATCGGGATAGCCCCCAATTGGCTAACCACTGGCGATCTTGCCCAATTAGCAGGCTTAGTTACGCTCTTCTTTTCGTCAAATTTTCATGAAATCGGCCGTTTGTGGAGAGCCTTCTGCTATTACGAACTTGCTGTGCGGTCACTGCTTATTGATGTAAAGTGGGTCTTTATTGTGACAGCCATTGAGGCGCTAGTACAACTGGGCCGGGGAGGATCGGCACTGAGAGATTTTAAAACACGTGTGCCTCATTTAGCTAAAATATCTGGCATTCAGTTCAGTGCGTCGGATGCAGCTCAGGCATTTAAATTGAAATCAGGGATCGGGCATGGAGAAGGCTTTCCAAGACTCAAACGTGGCGCATATGATCAAGAGAATAAAGACATACCAGAATCAGACCAACAATTTATGATACTTCCAACGAAGAATAATTATAAACTAGAGCTATACCGGCGAACGGAAGATGTACTCCGAAACGCTCTTATGAAAGCAATTAGGGAAGAGGGTTTTCGAGAAGTATTTACAACACCACGGGGGATAAAAAATTATTTCGAAAGTTAAGGAGCGAGGTCGATCAGCTGGACGGAGCTTCCAGGTACAGGTATATACCGTTAGGCAGTAAAAATATAATGTGATATAATTAATCCAATAATGAAATACACGCAATATTTTTTATTCGTAAAACAACGTCCGGATAGGGCAATTATTAAAGAAGAATGGATAATTGAAACGATTAATAATCCATTGAGAGTGCACAGGCAATCTGATGGAAGAATAAAAAAATGGGGTTATATTGAAGAAACGGAAAAATATTTAAGAGTAATATTATTGGAAGATGGCGAAACGGTCCATAATGGTTTTTTTGATCGCAGCTTTAAGGAGGAAGCGCCATGAAAATTAGATATTTTACTGATAGCGATACTGCACTACTAGAATTTTCAAACGAATCGATTATTGAAACAAGGGCAATATCGGAAAATCTTTATATCGATCTAGATGAAAAAGGAAATCTAGTCAGCATGACAATTGAGCATGCCAAAGAAAAAGCAAATATTTCAGAATTATCATACCTACAGATGGAAAAAAACATTGGCTAACAAGGCGCTCCACGGAACAACGGGAAACTGCGCCCGTTGCCGGTGAGCTTTAACGTTATGTGGACACAAACTCAGGGAACCTTCGTATAATGTTGCCCGGAAGACGAGTTGGATGGGGTGACGTGAATCATTTATTAGTCCCTCGCTCGGTTTAAAACCTTCGCCTTTAGGCGGAAAAGCCTTTCAGCGTCCCGGCTTCTGAGCATGGTAGAATGAATCCGACCAGGAGGCATCGACCATGACGCAGTATCGTAAGGGGGCGCCTACGATCTAT
>JACOSC010000114.1 GCA_016179055.1 Acidobacteriota bacterium | reverse complement strand
TCTGGAGATTGGACATTTCAAAGAGCAAGTGTTACCGGCCAATCACGATTGTTGGCGAGCTTTAACGACGCGCAGAATAAAGAAGTAACAGGGAAGTTGCTAAGGAGTTGTTCATGCCCCTGGGTGGGGCACCCCGACGAATGAAAAACAGAACCGCCTGCGGTAGCGGGCGGGTGGCCGAGCCGGTAGGCCGGGGTAAGACATACCCGGTCGCTACCGCTCCCGGTTCTGTTTTGCGGGAGTTATTTTCAAGGGGGGACGCGTCACTCCGCCATACGCCATTACGAAGCAGGCGACCGGGTCCATCACGGCGACATCACGGGTCCTCATTGGCGCCTTACGGCCAACGGCTTGAGGATGGTTTGTGAAAGTTCTGTTGCGGTTCATTATCATCCTAACACTGGCCTTGTGCCTGGCAACCCGCGGATTTCTATGTCTGCAAGCCGCCGATCCTACCGGCGCCCCATTCTACGCTGGTGAAACTTTGGTTTACGAGATCAAGTGGGATCCGCCACGCTGGTTGATTTTTCTACCGGCTACCTATACCGCCGGCCTGCTAACCTTGCGCATGGAGGAAATGTCCAAAGAGCGAGGCGCGACGGCTTATAGATTATCGGCGGATGTCCTGTCCTCAGGGATCTTGCCCAAAATTGCTATGATTAGCGTGCGCGACCATTTCGAAGCCTGGGTAGACGCGCAGAGTCATTGCCTGCTACGGAGTGCCAAGCAGATTCGCGAAGGAAAAAGGAAAAGAGATTATGAGGCCGTGATCATGGGAGCGGAACGTAAAGCTCACGTGCGAGAGACTGACGTCGCCACACGCACGCCGCAGGAGAAAAAGAACAAGGACCTACTCAATATCCCGGCCTGCGTTCAGGATTTGCTCTCTGCGCTGTTTGTCATTCGCGCCAACCGCTTCGCCGAGAGCGACATATACACCATGGATATTCTTGATGAAGACCGAATAAAGACCATACAAGTAAGAGTGCTAAAAAAGGAGAAGATCCTGCTGAAGTCGAGATGGGTGCCCGCGGTAAAGGTGCAGACGGTGTCCTTGTTCGGCGGGCTATTCAAAACCGGCGGCAGTCTCCTGGTGTGGGTTTCCGACGACGATCACAAGATCCCGCTTAAGTTCGATGCCCAAGTCAAGTACGGCCATGTCTTTGGTTTTCTGAAAACCCGATCGTTATCAAGTCAGACGTCTCTGCCTTAAGCATACGGCGCCATGCGCCTCAAATAGCAATCTTGATTTTTCCTTTCGCTCTCAACTCTTGCACGATGGATTGCAACTTATCGGAAACGCCTTGCCGTCGCAAATAGGACAGTACTTGCTCCTTGGCTTGCTCAAACGGAATTATTTTCTCCGGCTTGTGATCGGTCAGCTTAATAATATGAAATCCATAAGGCGTCTCAACGACTCCGGAGATTTCGTTCGTCTTAAGCGCCCAAGCCGCCTTATCAAATTCCGGAACCATCTGACCCTTGGCAAAATAATCCAGGTCGCCGCCGTTGTCTTTGCTGCCCGTATCATCGGAATTGGCTTTGGCCAGAGCGGCAAAATCCTCATTGGCTTTGGCGCGCTTTAACAAGCCTTCCGTCCGCGCTCGCGCTTCTTGCTTGGTTTTGGCGTCGGCTTTTGCATCGACACGAATCAGTATATGTCTGGCCTTGATTTGCTCCGGTTCTTTCATCTTGTCCGAATTGCCATCATAGAATTTCTTAGCATCGGCCTCGGAAACCTTCAAATTTGGCGCTACTAAAGTGTCAACGTACTGTTTCATGGTCAACTGCTCGTTCACTCGCAGTCGTAGCTTATCTTCAGTGAGCCCCTCATCTTTTAGAGCCTTGGCAAAGCTCGCCGCGTCTGGAAACTGCTTCCTAAACTCGCTCATCTGCTTTTCTGTTTCCTCTTTCAAGGGAACGATTTTCTTTACATGGGCGTCCTGAAAAAGAAGCTTTTGGCCGACGATGTCGTCAAGCACCGCTTTGACGAAAGCCTTTTTCTTGTCCGTCGGTACGGCTCCCATCTGCGCTTCCACGACGCGCACTTGTTCCAGCAGATCATTCTTTTTGACCGTTTCCCCATTAACTTCGGCTACAACCTCAGGCAAGGAATCACTACTGAAAGTTGCCGAACCTGTAGTTGCGGGAGCTTGGCTCAACGGCCCTGCGCTCGGCACTGCCGTTTGACCTGAGGGCTCTTTGCCCGTCTGCATCGCCGCAAATTGCATGGGAACCGCGTGCTTTATCCGTGAGCACCCCATGCCTATTAATAGAACCCCCAGGCAGACCAGCAATATACCACGACTCTTCATAATTTCTCCTCACTTAAAATTTGTATGCGTGCCGACCCTCAATGTGCAGACGGAAAAAAGGACTAATGCCGACGCTTTGACTGCCGCGAAGGTAAGTCACACCGGCAGAAACTATACCATCTTTATTCAATGGATTCCACTGCCGCCAAAGCGCTCCGACGCTTCCGAAGGCTGAATAAACTGGCCGCGTAGCGGGCTGCTGACTTATAGAGGTTGGGAGAATCGATTGGTGCCGGTTCGTACAGGTTTGGGATTGATTCGCTCGGCTGAGGTGGAGCCGACGAGAATCAGGTCAAAGACTGTTCTGCGCTCATGGGCCAGTGGGTTGCTCTTTTTTTTTCCATATGCGATCGCCTTGCTCTTTGATAGTATCCAGAGTTCGCTGCACTTCCGCCAGCGTGGCGAGGATCTGTGCCCGTCGGGCATTAGGCGGGACATAGATCGGTGGCGCCAGCCAGAGGAGCGCCGGCGAGAACAAATGAGGGATTTTGAACGCATCCCAGCTTTTCAATTGAATTTGGTGTTTAAGAGAAACGTGGAAGCAGAGAATAGGCCGAGCCGTCCGCTGTGCGAGCAACACCGGACCAATCTTGGCGACGTTGCGCGGACCACGCGGCCCATCGACGGTAATCGCCACGTTCCGGCCGCGGTTTAGATAATCGGCCAGATCGCGCAACGCCTTCAACCCTCCGCGTGAACTGGATCCACGGGCCGCCTCGATTCCTAAGCGGCACATAATTCTCGCAATATACTCGCCATCAATATTCTGACTGGTCATAGCCACGAGTCCGCGATTTCTCCAGAACCATAGGCCTGGAAGAATACAGCCATGCCATAATACCAGTATGGCCGGCGTCTTGGCTTCTTCGCAAGCCTGCCAATGTTCCCAGCCGATAACCGTCCACCTCAGCGTGCGTCCGATGACAGAGACCAGGAAAAAGCCAACATAGCCGACCAGCCCGAACAGAAAACGTTGCCAGAGACTAAAAGTACGCGGGATATCATCGGCGTATTGCAGTTCTGCCATAGGTATTAAACGTGGAGAGCCAACGCAAGCCTTTAGATTGTGTAACTGTTCACGGGGGTCAGGGGTCGGGGATCGGGCGATATTGCTTAAATTTCTTTTCCAAAGACTTCCGCAATCCGTTAAGCATACGCCCCACTACCCAATCTCTAAATCGCGATGATTCCTAACAGTCATCGGTACCACCGGGCCCCTGATCCCCGATCCCCATGAACAGTTACTAGATTGTTTTGCCACGTTTTTCGAGGGAATCCAGCACCTTTTTAGAATCCTGGATCAAGGAAGTGAGGCCGGTATAGAGATAGCCGAACTGGAAGATAAGCAGGAATGGAATTGGGCCGTAGATGGCATTATTGAAAGAATAGATGACCACCATAGTAAACCACAGTCCCAACGCGATCTCAAACAGAGGAAACAACCCGACCCTCGCTCGATAGCGTTTGGTCTCCCAGCGGTCGTCGGTTTTTTGAATGCAGAATTTAGGGGTGCGCGTAAAGCTGGTTTCGATCCCCAACAACCCCTCGATAACGGCCTTGGCGTTGCTCACCGACAAGCCGATACCCACCGCCATGAGCACCGGCAAATACTTGATAGAGGACCGCCAATCCGGATAGATCTCCCTCTGCGAAACTACGTAGAACGATGAAACGGACATAGTGGCTACAATAAATAAAGGAAGGTCCAAAATTAAGAGTTCTCGCCAGCCCTGATGAAAGCGGATAATCAACGCCGGGAACAATAGCAAGGACAAGAGGATCATCAAGGGATAGGATATATTGGCCGTTAAATGAAAAAAGGCCTCGAGCTTGACTTGCCACGGCAATTGACTGCGCAGCAAACGCGGCAAAATCTTCTTACCTGTTTGAATGGAGCCTTTGGCCCAGCGATTTTGTTGGGATTTGAACGAATTGATATCGACTGGAATTTCCGCTGGGCTAATCAAATCGGGCAGAAAGATAAACTGCCAGCCATTGATCTGTGCGCGGTAACTCAGGTCCAAGTCTTCGGTGAGCGTATCATGCTCCCAGCCACCCGAACTGACGATGGCCTGGCAACGCCACACACCGGCGGTGCCGTTAAAATTAAAAAAGCGGCCTGACCGGTTACGCGCACCATGTTCAAGGATGAAGTGGCCGTCGAGCAATATGGACTGCACTTTGGTCAAGAAAGAATAATCACGATTGATGTGACCCCAACGGAACTGAACCATTCCCACTTTGGGGTCCGAGAAATAGTGAATGGCCTGTATGAGGTTGTCCGGGTTCGGCATAAAGTCCGCGTCAAAAATCGCGATAAACTCGCCTTTGGCGGTCTTTAATCCCTCTTCCAGAGCGCCCGCTTTAAACCCGATACGATGTTTTCGATGAAGGTAATGAATATTGAGTCCCAGGGCGGCGTAATGCCTAACGACGCGGCGGGCGATCTCCTGCGTCTCATCAGTGGAATCATCCAGCACTTGTATTTCAAGGCGGTCCTTCGGATAGTCCAACTGCGAGACCGAATCAATCAGCCGCTCCACCACGTACATCTCATTATATATGGGAAGCTGCACAGTGATCATCGGCAGAGGATCCATCGTCTTCAGCGGCTTATTAAAGCGGTTGGATTTGTACTTGAAGTACAAATAAACCATATGATACCGATGAACTCCATATATCGCCAGGATACAAAGGACGATAAAATACATGGCAAGAATGAAGACATCGAAGGCGTTGAAAGCATGAAGATAGGAAAGATTATCCGTCTCGGTGAACCGCTGCAATGGGGATTTATACGGGGCCATTAGATCAATAGTCATGGGATAATTGCACAATTAAAAAAGAATTACAAGAAAACTCAACAGACTACACCAGCCGATTATACCCAACCCAAGCAAATTGTCAATAGCAAGTAAAATGATAATGCCATCAAATAGATGCAGGCGCCTCGCGCTTACGAAGCTCGGAAAAAACTAAGCGTAATAGCCTCGCATTTTTACGACATGGGCGACACGGTCGATCGCCAGCATGTAAGCGGCCGTACGATTGTCAACCTTGAACTTTTCCGCAAAGCCGACGACTTCGTGGAACGAGCGAATCATGGTTTCATGCAAACGGGACGTGACATCCTCCTCCCGCCAGAAATATCCATACCGGTCTTGTACCCATTCAAAATAAGAAACCGTCACGCCGCCGGCATTGGCTAAAATATCGGGAACAAGGAAAACCCCGTTCTCCTGAAGGATGACATCGGCCTGCGGAGTGGTCGGGCCGTTAGCCCCCTCACAGAGGATACGCGCTTTTATGTTAGGCGCGTTCTTGGCATGAATCTGATTTTCAGTGGCCGAGGGAACTAACATATCACAAGGCAATTCGAGGACTTCCGCATTGCTGATACGCTCCGTGTTAGGAAAGCCCAGCACGGTTTTGTTCTTGCCGGTGAACGCCAATAGCTCAGTAATATTAATGCCGGCCGGGTTATATATGCCGCCGTGTATATCAGAGACGGCCACGATCTTGTAGCCGTCCGCATGCATTAAGCGGGCGGCGGTGGAGCCGACATTGCCGAAGCCTTGAATCGCTACGGTGGGAGGCTTACTGGTCATGTCCAGTTTCTTTATAGCTTCACGGGCGGTGACGAGGATTCCGCGTCCGGTGGCTTCGCGCCGTCCCGCGGAGCCGCCGAGTTCAACCGGTTTGCCGGTAACGACCGCAGTAACCGTACGACGAGCATGCATGCTATAGGTGTCCATGATCCAGGCCATGACCTGCTCGTTGGTATTTATATCGGGCGCCGGTACATCGGTCTCGGGGCCGATGAACTCCAGAATTTGAGCGGTATAACGCCGAGTTAATCGCTCAAGCTCGCCTGGCGTCATCTTGGGCGGATCGCAAATAATGCCGCCTTTGGCCCCGCCGAAAGGGATATTAACCACTGCGCACTTCCAAGTCATCTCAGCCGCCAAGGCCTTAATTTCGTCCAACGTCACATCCGGAGCATAGCGAATGCCGCCTTTGCAGGGGCCGCGAGCGAAGCTGTGTTGCACGCGAAATCCTTTAAATATTTCCAGACGCCCGTCATCCAGCAATACCGGAACATAAACGGAAATCTCACGAGTCGGATACCGCAAGAACTTATAGAGTCCTTCACCCAGATTGAGCTTTTGAGCTGCCACATCAAACCGATAAACCATGGCCGAGAAGAGATTCGTCTCCGTATCGGTAAATTGTTCCATGCTCACAGTTCCCTCCTTAAGGTTTCCCCCTTGTTTATGTTGGGAAAAGTATATTGGAATCGGCTGAAGTTGGCAAGGGGAAAAAATAAAACTGCGGCGGTGGGGTGGACCCTCAGTTACGCGTCCCCAGTTTTACCCGCAAAGTCTTGCGGTCAATCCCCAGTATGGCGGCGGCTCGACTGATATTGCCGCCGACGGACTCCAGAACTTGCAGCATGTAGCGCCGCTCCATCTCCCGTAGCGACAAGGTGACTGGATAAGCCGGGTCCTTTTCCGTTTCCGACCTGTCGGGAAATTGCAGGCGAGTCGGGAGAGTCTCCGGACGAATGATAGAGGAAGGGCTCAGCGTCACGGCGCGCTCGACCACGTTTTCCAGCTCGCGTACGTTGCCGCCCCAGTGATACTTGGTTAGAATGTCCATCGCTTCCGCGGCCATTTGCATGGGACTACGCGTCAAGGCGGTCGCATATTTCTTAAGAAAATAATCTATGAGCTGGGCGAGGTCTTCACGGCGCTCGCGTAACGGCGGGATCTGAATTACAATCGGACTGAGCCTGTAGAGAAGGTCGCCGCGGAACGTACCTTGTTGCGCCATTTGCTCCAGATTACGATTGGTGGCCGCCAGCACCCGCACGTCCAGTTTCAGCGAGTGGGCGCTGCCCACCCGCTTAATCTCTCCATCCTGCAGAAAGCGGAGCAATTTGGTTTGCATATAGAGCGGCATCTCACCGATCTCGTCAAGGAGGCAAGTACCCGTATTGGCCTCCTCAAGAATCCCACGATGCAACCCGGCGGCGCCGGTAAAGGCGCCGCGTTCGTGGCCAAACAGCTCGCTCTCAAAAAGGTGCTCGGATATCGCCCCGCAATTTACGACCATGAAGGGCTTATCGTTGCGCGCGCTTTTAGTATGAATCGCCCGCGCAATGAGTTCTTTCCCGGTGCCGCTCTCGCCTTGAATCAAAACGGTACTGGACCCTTTGGCCACACGCGCAACAATGCGATAAACTTCCACCATTTTCGGGCTCTGGCCAATGATTTCGTCCATACCCGGCCGCGGCATGGATTCGGGGGCCGCGCACGCGGCACTCTTAGTCGGATGTCGGTCAAGGGCCCGCCGAATCGTCATGCGAATTTCATTTAAGTTAAATGGCTTGCTCAGATAGTCGTAAGCGCCGACTTCTATGGCGGCCACGGCTGAGTCAATGGAGCCGAAGGCGGTGATCACAATGACCGCCGCTTCGGGAGAATGCTTCTGGAAGGCGCGCACTACTTCAATTCCATCAAGTTCCTTCATTTTCAGATCCGTGATCACAACATCGAAGGGCGCGGCTCGACCCAGCTCCACCGCCTCTTCGCCGCTCAAGGCCAATTGAATATCGTAGTCCGCACCTTCCAAGGCTTCTCGCAGCATATCACACGCGGTGCGATCATCGTCCACGATCAGAATACGGCTTTTCGCCAATTCCTTGATTATTGTTTCGCTCATGCGAAGATATTTTACATGGTTACCCGCGCCAACGCCAAGTAGGCCACCGGCGAGACCCACCGGGACGTTGCGGCACAGGCAGCAGAAAAATGGCATCAGAAATTCAAACACCCAACTATCGACCGCAGACTAATGGAAAATTTTGGCGCCTGAAGAATTGGTGTCAACCCATGACGGCACAGCGAAACATGGGCGGAGATAACCTAACCCGTATGAGCCGGAACTAGCCAAGTTAAACGAGGTATGCCCAGGCTCGTTGTTGGCCGACGGGATTTAGGTATCCTCTATTATTATTGGTGCTGAAGACGATGCAGTCGTGGAGTGAGGTGTACTTATTAGCCATAATTTCTATCCCGTGGCTGCAGTTCAATCGTCCCGACAGCGTCGGGACGGAATAGATTTCCGCAGAGGACCTACCGTGCCTTGAAAGGCACGACTAGAGTCATTCGGCCGCCACGCGGCCCTGGGTTTTGACATCAGTACGTTTCTTCTAATCGAACTTCAGAGAAGTTGTTCATGCCCCTGGGTGGGGCGCCACGACGAATGAAAACAGAACCGCCTGCGGTAGCGGGCGGGTAGGACGGGGCCGCGGCGCACCCGGTCGCTACCGCAACCGGTACTGTTTTCAGAGGAGAGGAATTAGTATTGTCCCCCAAAAGGCGAAATGCTAAACTTCAGGGTTGGCTGATACAAGGCTTGATGTTCGCGGCCGCGAAAACCGCCGGCCGCCACGTAAATTGATGGATGGTATGGCGATAGAAAACAAACCTGAATCGCTCCAGGAATCATTCGCAAAAGGTTTCCACGACGAACCAGCCATTATGAATGCTCACCCATTGGAGCAGAACTCGTTGGCTACGCTGGCTGTGCCGGTCGCCAAATTTCCTACGGGAATAGGGCTGGGTGTGGCGCTCGGCGCGGCGGCCGTCGGCGCCTTTGTAATCTTCAAGCTGATGAACCGGCTTAAGGTGTACGGTCTGGAGAATATCCCTATTGAACGAGAAAATGTGCTTTACTGCCCAAATCATTCATCGTTGCTGGATAGCTTCGCGTTTGAATATGCTGCTTATATCCCTAAGGCGTTCTTGCAACCGGATTACCTACCCGTGAGCTTGGTGGATCGGAAAAACTTTTTTGGCGATCCTGCCTCGCGTCGTCTTAAGGACAAGGTTCTTGCGGCCTTGGGAAACTACTTCTTTAAGCAACTGCGCGCTTATCCGGTGGATCGCAATCGGCGGGATCTCGGACAGGTCGATCAATGGATCGAATTGCTCAAGAAGAATATCGTCATTGTCTTTCCGGAAGGGACGCGCTCGCGTACCGGTAATATCGGCACGGGAAAGGCGGGAGTCGGGAAGCTCATTTATGAAGCTCGACCCATGGTGATTCCTGTGCGCATTGTGGGCACTGAAGACGTACTCGGTGTGGGCAAGTTTTTGCCACGGATGTTCCGCACGGTTCATTTAATGATCGGGAAACCGCTGGACTTAAGTGACCTGCTTAATCGACCGATGCCGGCGGGCGACTCTGAGGAGGGCCAGCGCGATTTCTACCGCGCCATCTCGGGGCGCGTGGTTCAGGCCATACAGACGCTGATGCCGGAAGGTTGATGGACGCCTATGAAAGCGTGAGGGGAAGGAAAAACGCGGGCAGAGCTAGGGTAAAGGTAATTACTCAGGCAATGCGTCTCAGCCCCGTAGGGGCGGCCTGTCCGAACACGTTCGTCGACGAAATCAACCTTACACAGGCCGCCCCTATGGGGCATTTTCGAACTCACGCATGGATTCTTGCTATAAACAGGCCGCTCCTACGGAGCTAAAGGCACTCGCTGAGTAGTTACGGGTAAAGTAAGAATGGCGCACGAAGGATCAAAGAGCGAAAAGAAAGTCTGAAGGCATTAGGGGAGGATGAGGGTGGGGGGAGAAATGAGGATTAAGACAGAGGGAGGGAGGCTCCAGGAAGCGTAGAACGATGCCCCTACAACGGAACGCTAGGTCCCGCATTCCGAAGGCTTCTCCTTATCATTAATTCCGAATCCGAAATCGGACCGATTTACCTCCGTGTTCATGCTTGCTTCCTTCAAGAGCGAGGTTCGTATGCGACTAGGAATAGATTTTGGAACGACCCATACGTCGGTGGCGGCGGTTGATCGGGGAAATTATCCGATCGTCAGCTTTCAAACTCCGGCCGGCGATGTACAAGAATGGTATCCATCTTTAATAGCGTTTCATGGGAAGCAACGGTTGTTTGGCTTGGAAGCCGCCGCCCAGTTAAACCAGCCGCAGTGGTCTTTTCTCCGGTCGTTCAAGCGCTTGCTTTCCACTGCCGCGCCGGAATCCGCCCTTCAGATTGGAGATGAAAGGGTAACGTTACTAGAAATACTGACGGAATTTCTGTGCCAATTGCGCAGGGACTTGAACGCCCGATCTAATTTGCGAGTAAAGAGCGCTGGGGCGCCATCGGCCATGATCGGCGTGCCGGCCAATGCCAACAGCAATCAGCGATTCCTTACTTTAGAAGCCTTCCGTAGAGCCGGTTTTGATGTTTTGGGGATGATTAACGAACCCTCCGCCGCCGGGATTGAATATGCCTTTCATTACAGGAAAAGCGCCGTTCCCCGTAAAGAGTACATGGCGGTTTACGATCTGGGCGGGGGGACCTTTGACGCTTCCGTGATACGTATGACCGATCGCTATCATGAGGTTATGACCAGTTCCGGGCTCTCGCAATTGGGAGGGGATGATTTTGACCAAATACTCGCCGATATGGTCGAGCGCCGATTGGGCAAAGAGACACCGATCGATGGAGTGGATCGTTGCCATCTTCTCGACGAGTGCCGTGAGAAGAAAGAGAGTCTGCATCCTAATACACGCAAGCTAGTGATTGATCTTGGTTGTATCGGCGACATGGCTGGAGAGGTCGTTTTGTCGACAAGCGACTTCTACGAAGGTTGCCGGCCTTTGATAAAACAAACGATGGACGCGCTGGCCACCGCTATGGTCCGCGCGATGGATGACGCCGCCGGTGGACGTGCCCTGTCGACCATATATCTGGTGGGCGGGTCCAGCGACTTTCCTATCGTAGCGCGAACTCTACGGGAGCACTATGGCAGCCGGGTGCACAAATCGCCCTATCCGCATGCGGCAGCGGCTATCGGGTTGGCGATTGCCGCCGATACGGAGGCCGGCTACGTCTTGAAGGAACGGTTTACTAGACATTTTGGGGTTTGGCGTGAAACCGATGGGGGGAAGGTCATTGCCTTTGACCCGATCTTCCCCAAAGATACGCTGCTGCCGGCGGCCGACGACCCCAGCCTCATGAGGACGCTGCGCTATCAACCGGCCCACAACATTGGCCATTTTCGCTACGTTGAATGTAGCGAGCTCAAGGCGGAATCGCAGCCCTACGGTGAAACCATGCCGTGGGATGAGATTTTTTTTCCCTTTGATCCGGCCCTGTGCCATGACGCGCGGCTGGAACGTATTCCCGTAGTACGTATGCCTGGAGTCCACGATCAGATAATCGAGGAATTGTATTCCTGTGACGCGCATGGCATCATCGAGGTAACGATTGCCAACCGTACGGCGGGTTATCAGCGCTCGTATCGGCTTCGCAGAACTTTCCAACGGGAGGGGTGACGGTTGAAGCCGGCAAGTACATTTTTGTGAGGGCGCGTACCCCACGCCGGATCGAGGTCGCGTCTCAGGTCTTCGGAAATGCCGTGCAGTGGTTATGAATTTCTTGAGTAACTACTCAGCCCATGTAGGCGGCACTGATACAGAACCGGGAGCGGTAGCGACCGGGTGCGCGCCTGGCGACAACTGTCAGCGATCATGTATTCTCCCGAGCTCGGAATAATCCATGAGTGATGACAACAACGTGCCGACCCGGTCGCTACCGCTCCCGGTTCTGTAAAGGCGGGCTTTCCCCTGAGCAGTTACTTTCTTGATTGAAAGAATAGAGTTCCGCGCGCGCCGGAGAAGGCTTTTTTGCAAGGCCGATAACGCGTGCGATCCACGTTCGTGGAAACGCGGGACTATTATGTTTCATGTAAGAGGAGAAGAAGTGCAATGGCAAATTTTGGAATCACGTTTAAATCGGATATGCCTTACCGCCGGATGATTAGCTTAGCCCGTCAAGCTGAGCAGGTCGGGTTTACGTATGGGTGGGCTTTTGACTCGCACATTTTGTGGCAGGAGGCCTATCCGCTGCTGACACTGATGGCTGTAAATACGCAGCGCATGCGACTGGGAACCCTTGTTACTAACCCGATCGTGCGCGATCCAACCGTGACGGCCAGTTTGTTGGCTACGTTGAACAATATTTCAGACGGTCGTATGGACCTGGGCATTGGCCGCGGCGATTCCTCGCGGCGTGTGATGGGAAAAAAGCCGGCCAACATCGAACGGCTAACCGAAGCCATACATGTCATTCGCACATTAACCTCGGGTAAGGATATCGTCTACGAGGGGTCTCCCCTGCGCATGGCATGGGCTAAAGGAACCCTACCGGTCTGGGTCGCCGGTTACGGACCAAAGGTATTGCGCCTTTGCGGACGGATCGCCGATGGGATCATACTTCAATTTGCCGACCCCGCCCTCATTCGCTGGTGCTTGCAGTTTGTCCGGGAAGGCGCCTTAGAAGCCGGACGAGATCCGACGAAAATTGAGGTCATGAGTGCCGCGCCGGTATGGGTCTCTACGGACTTGGCCAAAGCCCGCGAGCATGTTCGATGGTTCCCGGCCTTAGTCTCCAATCACGTCGTCGATCTGATCGCACGCTACAAACCGGAAGAGTTGCCCGCGGACCTCACGGATTATGTGCGGGAGCGAGCAGGATACGACTATCGACATCACGCAGAGGTAGGAAGTACCAACGCGCATTTTGTCAGCGACGAAGTTGTTGATCGTTTTTGCATTGTTGGATCAGTGGACGATCACCGTCGCAGGCTGAAAGAGTTGTTCGACCTAGGTGTAACTCAATTCAACATCTATCTAATGTCCGGCGAAGAAGAGGAAACCGTTGCGGTATATGGAAGAGAGATAATCCCGTATTTCAATAGCTGACAAAGCGTTGCCGCAGACCGGTAACGGGTATCCCGGCTCGGTATCTATTATGTGGAATGCCGGTTTTGTTCGGACGCTGCTTGCGACCGCCGACCCTGCGCGCGGCCCTGCTCATGATGGTTCTGCTGGTCCTCCTCTATTTCGCTTACCGATTAATTCGGTTGGAGCGGTAGTGACTGGGTATGCGGCAGACCCGGCCGCTACCGCTAGCCGAACTGTTAAGCCCCTTACCCAACAACTAAGACCAACCTGTTAGTCTAAGTATCTGACAGAAAGGCTTGCTGTTCTCCGTGAGGAGAATCTCTTTTTTCCAGCGTAGTCTGGAAAAAAGCGTAGCTACTAATTGCTCGTTTGCAATCCTTATGTGGACAGCAGTAAATAAATATTTCATTTTGAGGTCACAATTTCCGTTTGTCTATCGTCTATTGTTAATGGGAGGAAACAAAACCACCAACGGCTGGAAGCCGCGAGGTACTTTTTTTATCCGTAGCCCGAACAAGGGCTGAAAGCCTGGGCGGCGCTTCAACCCTCGCCTGAAAGGCGAGGGTTTTCGCAGACGCCACCGAGACTAATAAATCGTTTCCCTTTAGACAATCACTCTTCTCTATTTGCCGAGTTCAGAGATTTATGGACGGTGTATAGCGAGGAGTTGTGAGGCGTGTGCTTCGCTCCGGCGAAAACGTTTCGAGTGTGAGTACGTAAGAGTATAAAATCTAACTTACGCCCATCGGTAAGAATAGAAAAGTTTTTGTAACTGCCTAGCCACGCCTTCGATCAAGCCGGAGGGTTTCCGCGCGATTACTGATTTCAAATTTCGTAATTGTTCAACCACCCACGTATTAGGTCACCCAGCCGATACGGAACCGCCGCCATGGGCTGAGCAATTACAGTTTTTTTATCCACCGGCATTTAACCCCTACTTAGGTTTGCCACAGGTGGTATTTATAAGGAGAAAGTTTATGGCCGCTCACCAGACTTCAGGACCGAGAACGCTCTGGGTTCGATGGATTGGCCTTACGCCATTCCTGCTTGTCGGTGCTTTTATTATCCTTACAGCAAAGGTACTTAACGCACGAGCAGAATTTTTATTGATGAGAAGTACGGAATCTTCGGCTTCAACGCCGGCGGCTGAACAACCAGCTTCTGAAGCGGTTCCGTCGGCTGCGTCGCCGGTTAACACCACTCGAGCTTCTGACGCGCAGGAGCCAGAGGAGGCCGCCGCTGTCCTGCCCCCTGTAGCCATAGCCCGTGTAACATTGCATCCGAGCGGCTTTTCACCGGCCGCGTTCACCCGTCCGGCCGGGCCGCTTCTCCTGGCCTTTGATAATCGCAGTGGGCTTCGTAATATCACTTTGCGGCTAGATCAGGTGGGGGGCGTTCGCCTCCGCGAGGTTGCGTTACGTCTCGAGCGATTACACTGGAGAGTCTTGCTCCCGTTACCGGCTGGAAGCTATACGCTGACGGAAGCCAGCCATCCGGGCTGGGTCTGTCGTATCACGATTACAGCCCCTTAGAAATCGTTAAGGAGCCAAACATGAAAGGGGCGTAACCCCGGCACGATGTAGGTATCACGCGGCACACCCCATCACCTTGGACCAAAAGGTCTCCCAGTAGTTCGACAGACGAATCGCTCGGAGTTGGAGAATCGTGTCGCCACTTTCTCGTTTCCATCGCATGCCAC
>JACOSC010000097.1 GCA_016179055.1 Acidobacteriota bacterium | reverse complement strand
GCCCAGTACCTAATCCAAAAGCCGCCACGCCGCCCCTACCGGCGGATCCCCGTGAAACCCTTTGCCCCGTACGGGCGATCAGGGTTCGTACTTCCACAAGGGATAAGGTTACGGAGCCACGGAGCCTAGCCCTATCGGCCCTCGGGCGATGGGGCGTCTCGGCCTTCCACCGAGATCATCACCGCTCGCCGCGCCCCAAGCACGGCGCGCCACCACGGGGGCCCAATGAGGTAAATTCCTTAGTCTTTTCAAAATACGATAAAGCTAGGGCAAGCTTATACCGATTCCCCACCGTTGTCAACATGAGTTTGTGATAGTTTTTCTTAAGATAGTGGACTTCATGCCGGGGAACCTTGCTTGACTTGGGAACGCAAAATTGATAACCTGCCCTATCTCTGATGCGTGGGCTTATTTCATCCGGCGATGAGAAGTCCGCTTTTGCTTTGACTACACAATCAAGGGGTTGTATATGCCCTGTTGCGGTACCACGACGAATGAAAAACAGAACCACCTGCGGAGGCGGGCGGGTAGACCAGGACCGACGCGCGCCCGGTCGCTACCGCTCCCGGTTCTGATTCGTTGGAGTTACCATTGATGGACGATTTGGCGCTTCCATCGACTATTTCCCGCCAGGGGCTGCTCGCGGATAGTAAACTATGCTTAAACTGCTAAACATTTCCAACATTGCCGTGATCAATAAGTTGTTAATTGAATTTGAAAGCGGCCTGCATTTGTTGACGGGCGAGACGGGCTCCGGCAAGTCGATCATTATTGATTCACTCAATCTGTTGTTGGGTGCGCGGGCTTCGCAGGACCTGATTCGCACCGGGCAAGAGGTGGCACGAGTGGAGGGCCTGTTTACGACTTCGCCGCATTCGCCGGCGAGCCTTCTCCTCCAGAACGCCGGAATTGCGGCAGACGAGGGAGAAATCCTCATTCGGCGGGAGCTATCGAGCGCCGGGAAAAGTAAGATCTTCATCAACGACTCGCCCGCCACTCTGGGGTTGCTGCGAGAAATTGCCGGCCATTTAGTGGATATTCATGGCCAGCATGACAATCAAGCTTTGCTCGACCCGGAGTTTCATCTGGACTTGCTGGATTGGTTCGAAGGCAATGAGAGCTTGCTAACCGAGATACGAGATCAACACGACGCTATCCTGCGCGTGGATGCAAAGCTGAAATCCTTGCGCATGGACGAGCAACAGCGGTTGAAGCGAATTGATATGCTGGCTTTTCAAATCAGTGAAATCGAACGGGCCAAGCTCACCGAGGGCTTGGAGAAGGAGCTGGCCGCCGAGCGCTACCGGCTCGTGAATGGTGAGAAGGTCTTTACGCTAGCCGCCGAATCTTATGAGATGCTTTACAATGCCGAGCCCTCGCTCCTGACGGTTCTAAAAAAAGTGATGCGCCACGCGCAGGATCTGGCGCAGATTGATCCGGTGTTTATCCCGTACCTGGAGCCGTTGGAGAATTTGGAGTACCAATTGGAGGATTTATCGCACTTCCTGCGCAGTTACAGTGAGCAATTGGATTTTAGCGAAGAACGACTCAACCAGTTGGAGACCCGATGTGCAGAAGTTGAGAAGTTGTGCAAGAAGTACGGACCAACTACGTCGGAGGTCTTAACCTATCTTACAAAGATTCGCGCCGAACACGAAGCCTTGGCGGAGTGCAAGGAGCATGAGGCGGAGTTTAGCGAGCAGCTTAATCAGCTTTTGACGGTGTATCAAGCTAAAGCCGCGGTTCTTTCCAAACGCCGTGCGCGGGCGACGGTCGCTCTGGAATCCGGCATGAAGGCGGCTCTGCGGGCGCTGGCTATGGAAACCACGGCTTTCAAAGTGCGTATGCAAACGTCGGCGGCCGGGGGAGATTCTTATGACTTACTTAACCAGATATCCGCCAGAGGTCTCGACCAAGTCGAGTTTATGGTGGCGACGAACAAGGGTGAGGCTTTGAAACCGCTGGTCAAAGTAGCCTCGGGCGGTGAACTGTCCCGAATCATCTTAGCGATCAAGAGCCTCATCGCCGCCGATTCTCCGGACAAGACACTAATCTTTGACGAGGTCGATAGCGGCATTGGCGGCCGCGTGGCCGAGGTCGTCGGGCGCCGGCTGCGGGATGTGGCGCGCCGCAATCAAGTCATTTGTGTTACCCACTTGCCGCAGGTAGCCGCTTTTGCCGATGAGCATTACTTCGTGGGCAAACGCATCATCGACCGGCGGACGGAGGCCTACGTCGAGCGTATGCAGGGCCCACGGCGTGTGGAAGAGATCGCGCGCATGTTGGGCGGGGAAAAAATCACAGAAACTACTACCAAACATGCTAGGGAGATGCTACAATTAGCTGAGGCCGGCAAGGGCAGATCGTAGGGCTAGACCGGTTTCAGATCTTTACCTGTCTTCGGCAGGAATTTTCCAATTCCCGCGCGTGCGGTCCGCGTGAATAAAGCCCCTAATACGGGACGAAATCAGCCTAATGCGGTGATTTTCACCGGATTGAAAAACGCTGCGGCGATCTATCATCATGAACAAGAAAAAGGGATTCTTCATTGAGACCTTTGGTTGCCAGATGAACGATTTGGATTCAAGGAAAATTTCCGGCCTGCTTGTTGACCAGGGAATGACGCCGGCGGTCTCAATGGACGAGGCGGATATCATTCTGCTCAATACCTGCGCGATCCGCGATAAAGCCATACAAAAAGTCTACAGCCGACTGGGCGAGTTGAAAAAAAGAAAAGCGAAAAATACTGGGCTATTTGTGGGTGTGATCGGCTGTGGCGCACAGTTGGAAGGCGCGGACTTCGCCAATAAGACCGGAGTGGTGGATCTGATTACCGGCCCGCAGAAGATTTCGCATATTCCCCGCATGCTTGACCGCGTGCTGACCGAGCGCGTTCCGCTTATTGATATCGAGGACGAACCTTCTCCCCAGCCGGCGGAAGTGGAAAATATTTTGCGCGACAGTTCCTTCCGCGCCGGCGTCACCATCATGGAAGGCTGTGATCAATCGTGCTCCTTTTGTATTGTGCCTTTTACTCGAGGACGAGCCAAGCATCGCGCCGGTGAGCGCATCTTGGCCGAGGTCAAGAAATTGGCGGAAAGCGGTTATATCGAAATTCTCTTGCTCGGCCAAAACGTAAATTCTTACCAGGATCCCTCGCCCGCCGGGTTGAGTTTTGCGCAGTTGCTGCGCGCCGTCGGCGAAGTACCCGGCATACGCCGTGTTCGTTTCACTTCGCCGCACCCGATGTACTTTACTCATGATATTATCGATGCCATTAACCAGCGGCCCACGTTGTGCAATCATGTTCATTTACCGCTGCAGTCCGGCTCCTCGGCGGTCCTCGAACGCATGAATCGCGAATATACGAGAGAAATTTACTTGGAAAAGGCTATCGCCTTACGGGCTTCGCCGCGGCGGATCGCTCTCTCTACCGATATTATTGTCGGCTTTCCCGGCGAGACGGAGAAAGACTTCGCCGAAACGCTGGCGATGATGGATGAAATCCGGTTTGACTCCATTTTTTCATTTAAGTATTCGGCGCGCCCGCGCACGGCCGCCGCGGAATTTGCCGATACGGTAGACGAAGCCGAGAAAGCGCGGCGTTTACGCGTTCTGCAGGAAAAGCAGGAGCTCCTGCAGGAAGCCAACCACGCGCTATATGTCGGCCAAGTCGTTGAAGTCTTGGTCGAGAGTCCGGCGCGCACCAGGTTTGCTTTGTCCGGGCGAACGACGGATAATAGAATTGTTAATTTTGACGGGCCTAACTATCTGATAGGGTCGTTGGTTTCAGTCAAAATTACCCAAGCCCGAGCCAATAGCTTGCAGGGTGAGTTGGTGGCAGCGTCCGAGCTTGAGTTGGCCGCGGGTTCCTAAGCATGGGTTGCGATCGTGTTATTTCTTTAAGGAGAAGGTAATCATGGAAAAAGAATTTAAGATTAAAGGCCTGGTCATGGACCCGGTCAATAATTCGCCGATCATCATTCTCCAAGACGCCGGCAGCGATACATTGCTACCCATCTGGGTTGGGATTTTTGAAGCCAACGCCATTGCCCTGCAAATTGAAAAAGTAGATCCGCCGCGGCCGATGACGCATGACTTGCTTAAATCAATCCTCGGACATTTAAGTGTTGACATCGATAAGATCGTCATCACCGAACTGCGCGACAGCACATTCTATGCGTTGATCTATTTGAATCTGGCGGGTAAAACGGTTACGGTTGACTCGCGTCCTAGCGATGCCATCGCCCTGGCGCTGCGGACGGATTCGCCTATCTTTGTGGATGAAGATGTGATTGCCAAGTCCCGTACGCAGTCGGTCCCGCCCAACAAAGAAAAGGTTACGGAAGATCTTCGACGTTGGTTGGAAGATCTGGACGTTGAGGATCTTGGTAAGTACAAGATGTGATGAAGGCGCCTACTTACTAAAGTGGACGGTTGATGGCTTGTCATTATAGTTTCTTGAATACAACCCTGGCTACCTGGTCTTTCTTCAACCCATAGGGGCACTCCTTGGCTTTGCCCCGTGCAAACTCATAACATTCCCGCAAGACTCCCCGATGCGAGTGAGCTATATCTGGGGCCGGCATCGCTATCCCAGAGAACGAAACCCCAGCCGCTTGATCTAGGGAAAAGTGGCAAGCTGTCCATACGCCGGTGAACTTTTTATTGTTTGCGTTCTATGCCTGGCAAATCGAAACAGAGGAGTATTGTTATGAATTTCCGAATAGTTAAGTTTTCTTTCTGGCTGATCATGATGTCTACCGCCGTTTTTTGCTTTTCGCGGCCGTGCGTAGCCCAGGATCCCCAGCCGGTCACTGTTACCATTGAGACTTTCTTTGCTCCGACTCCGGCCGCGCCGAATCCGATAGAAGACGGATGGCTGCGTGAGATCAACGCGATCAACGCCGGCTCGACTCTGCGTATTACGCTTTACAATTTGACGCTGACCACCATAAAGGATGCTCTCTTGGCGGCCTCTGCGCGCGGCGTTGACGTGCGCGCCATTGCGGATAAGTTCGCCATATGCAACCGGGATGGCCAACTCAACCCGCTGGCCGTCGAACTTTCAGAAGCGCAGATTCCTATTAAACTTTACCGAAATAGTCAGTTTCCTAATGATATCATGCACAATAAATTTTTCATCATCGACGATCGGATTCTATCGAACGGCAGTTGCAACTTTACCGCCCAGGGGACGCGCTTCAATCACGAGAACATGACGATCATTAAGGTCGTTGACGGCGAAGCGGTTTTTATGCAGGAATTCATATCGCAATTTGAAAGAATGTGGAACGACGACTTCCCCTTTAGCGGGCATACCTTTAGCGACTGGGTTCCGCTGCCTAGCGATTGCCAAGGCGGCGCCTAGTCCAGCGGGTTTGCGTATTACAAAGGCAGTTACTGTTCAGGGGGTCTGCATTGATACAGAACCGGGAGCGGTAGCGACCGGGTCTATGTGCCATACGGCGCTTACCCGGTCGCTACCGCTCCCGGTTCTGTATCGGCACCCCGTTTCCGCCCGTCGTGTTTGGCGTGCGTGTAGAGCGGTAGCCATCAGATTATCCCGTCTAAGAAAAAACGCACCGTGTGCATTTTTCCCTTGACTTTGAGCCAACCTTTGTATAGGCTTAGCTTGTCTGTATTTGCAAGCAGTACCTGTAAAATAAAAACAATTGAACACAGCGTAGCATCCATAGATTTGGCGGGGAGGGAAACTTTAGATGTTGTACCTGGCTGTGGTCTTGTGTATTTACTTGCTCGTCTTCCGCCCCTTCTTGAAGCATCGTTATCCCATTTTTTATTCTTACCTTCTACTTTCACTCAGTTTCGAGCTGTTTCTTTTTACCTGCGGATTTGAGGCAGGGATCAACACGCCGCCGAGGCTGATCGCCTACCAGTTCATGGCCATTTTTCAACTTTGTCTTTTGGCAAAGCTGTGGCGAGAAGTTTTACAAAAGGATTATCCCTCATTACGTTTGCTTGTTTACATTGGGTTGATCGTAGCCGTCGCGGCTAGCCTTATCCTGCGGGCGTATTTTGTGCCGGCCTACGCCGCCGCCTCGTTCTTGTCTGAAGGGGTCGTCTTAAGCGGCTTAGCCGCGCCCAGCTTTTTCGCAACCCTTTTGTTGATGGGAACCTTTACCTGGTACAAAATCCCGCTCCCTCGCCATTTGCGGGGGATTATCTATGGGCTGACGTTGCTGACTGGGTTCGACGGCCTAGCTATTCTTCTGGGCGGGGGCCGCGTGTTTCATGCCGACTATGACCGTATGGCAAGCTGGGTAGGCTCGTTGATCATCTATTGCAAATACATGTCGGCGCCTTTAGCTGATCCGTATGAGCGCAACTCCCAGGGCCGGTCCATGCTGACGATGAATACGGATCTACTGGAGCTGGACCGCAAGATTTTTTACGGATTTATGGTCAAGACTCGCCTATATAACCCCATTACCGAGACGCATTATTATCGATTTTGTTCAGGCAGATCCTACGGCGCCGATTTTAAAGATAAAACCACGGAAGAGCATATACAGCGACTCTACGCACAACATCGCTTCACTTGGGCCGAGCCATGCTATCGTTTCGTGGATCGGCTCCTGCTGGGCGCTCGCCGTGCGCCGGCTGCTGCATACCCTATACCGCCGAATAAAGCGGAGGATCTTCCGGCGCAACCCGCCTTTTCTCCCGTCGCCCAGGAGTTAACTTTTTCGGGTGGGGCCCTTGTGGCCCAAGGCCCAGAACGCGGGTCCCCCCAGATATAAGATCATGCGAATAATGGGCAGCCGCTTGAGTCCGTTATAGACGGCGATCTGAATTTTTTCCCACCCAGTCATTAGCCGGCGCTCTCCTGTGCTAATATCGGGAAGCATGACGCGCACGGCTTGAAATCCTGCTTTCCGCAGCAGTCTTCGCAGTTCCACATAAGAGACCATATGAACCCGGTGGTACGGAATCCGGCGCGCCCAGCGAACATAAGCATTCATCCATGGGCGCGGCAAGAAACCTACTCCCCATACGCGTACGCAGGGCTCCAGCCTTAGCGTGAACCGATTTTGGGTAACCAGAAACAGCGTTCCTCCCGGCTTAAGCACGCGCGCGCTTTCGGCTAATAGGCGTTGCTGGTCGACACTATGCTCCAAGACGTCTCCGGCCGTCACGCGGTCAAATTGTTCGTCGAGAAACGGCAGGTACTCGGCGCAGCAACAGACCAGTGGAACGTCGGCGCCGTGTTCTCGAAGTCGAATTTGAGCCACGACCAACCAGCGGAGAGCTATATCAATTCCAACAACGTGGGAATAGTTTTCGCGGGCGTCTATGAGTAGGCCGCCCGTTCCGCAGCCAATTTCCAATAGGGATCGACCGGCCCCTTGGTCTGCCGTCGATTCTGGCGGAGCCATGGCGCCCAGCAGCGCGCGGCCACGGTCGATACCCGTCTGTATGTAACGCGTGTAACGGGCCGCCAGATCCGGTGGAACCTCCGGCGTCATAGCATAGTAGTAGGCTACCGTGGACTCAAAATTGTGTGCATGCCCATATTCCGCCAGACGGCGTCCCTTCTCTCTATCCTCGGCTAGACTAATGTAGGGATCGGGAAAAACACGAAAATCAGGGATTCCCATAATTATAGGGAAAACTCGCCGGCACGGCTCGCAACGATACTCCGCAGTGGTTGCCGACAGCACCCCTCGGCAAAGTGGGCAGACAAACGTATACGGCTGTGGTAGCGGCATGCAGCCCTTTTAAGACTCAAATTCAAAAGTTATTGCCCATGAGTCAAGTTTTCCGCGATCCCATCTTGGCGGATCAACGTGATGGGTATGATTTCGGTACGATGTAAGCTCCGTAGGAGTCCCCCAGCTTGTCCTAACGACATGCAGATGCCAAAGAGAAACTGCGGAAGTTTCTGAGGCGCGGCATGTGGTTGTCCATCGTGGTCCACATGGCGCCCCTACGGGGCTCTGGAGTTTGGACACTAAATACTTCCCGTGAGTTTTCAGATCTATCGTTTCGAGCAAACCTACCACCTTTGCTGGGCGCTCATACTCGCAGCTCCGAAGGAGCGTCATAAGATAGCCAGGGGTAGAGCGCGCAGCGCGTCGCCCCTGGGAGGTAATAAATTTGCATAGAAGCCCTGAAGGGGCGGAATAAGACCGACAATGCATTGGTCTCCGCTATTTCGCCCTTACAGGGCTTAGGCACATGGGGCGATTTCCTTTCCAGGGGCGACGCGCTGCGCGCTCTGCCCCTGGCTATCTTATGACGCTCCTGCGGAGCTTTGCGCACTGGCGATTCACAAGACCGTCCAAATGTCCAAACTCCAGCGGTCCCTACGGAGCTTACATCGTGCTGAGATCACGCCCAACGTGACTACTGCCGGTCTGCCGCGGACCCTTGTCAGGGATTGTAGTAGTGCGCGGTCCCTCGCAGATCTCGCAGCCACTGACGAGCCCTTAAATAAGGGTCCATCCCAGCGGATCCCAGGTGGCGGGTCATAAAGCGAGACCTCAAATAGTAGGCGTCGATCCGCTCGAAGGCGTAAGGGTCGCTTTGCCGGCCGGCCAATCCCAGGTGAATACCGCAGGCGCCCAAGTAATGCCGAGCCACTATTGATCGAATGCGGACATCGCAGAGACCGTAAGGATAGGCGAAACAATTGACCGGTTGCCCAAGTTCACTCTCCAACCTTTGTTGGCTCGACACTACTTCGCTTTCCGCTTGCGACAAAGGAAGCCTCGTCAACGGCGGATGCGTCAACGTATGTGCCCCGATCTCCCAGCGCTCGCGGCTCAGCGTACGCAGCTCGTCCCAACTGAGCATGGGGAGACGCGGGATTCCCGGCGGTTGGGTCGACCAGTCATTGAACGCGCCGCAGTGGTTGATCGTGACAAAAACCGTGGCCCGAAAATTGAGACGCTCCAGTATCGGCCGCGCCAGGGTAAATACGCTTCGGAAGCCGTCGTCAAAAGTAAGTATCACCGCTTTCGGGGAAATTTCTCGGCGGCCCTGACCATACGCGATCAACTCGGAAATGCTAATAGTATAGTATCCGTTGCCAGCGAGCCATTCCATTTGATGGACAAACCACTCCGGACGCGTCGAAATTATCGACCCGCTCTCATCCAGGGAGTGGTACGTAAGAATTGGAACTCTCACACTATTTCTACAGAAGCGATCGGAGCTCCTTCAATGGCGATACGTGCCTATGAAAATGCGAATCGCGAAGATACAATCCGCCTCCGCAATCGCGCGGAAACCCGGAGGGTTTCCAGCTATTAGCCGGTGGTTGAGCGAAGCGATACCACCGGAACATACGCCATGAAAACCAGCGCATCCCGGGGCGCATCCGTTTTTCGTTCGTTGACCGGTGGTATCGCTGCACTCAACCATCGGATAATAGGCCTTTTTACCAATTTCGAGAAAAAACGGCCATAAGGGACGTAAAGATAATATAGATATGGCTTTATGAAGACAATACCATTGAAAAGCTGCATCGCTTTGCTTTGAGATATCATCTCAAGAAAGGGCTTCATCGCTGGGCGAAGCCCATCTTGCGGGTGGGTCGAGATCCGGAAGCTGCGTATTGCTTTTACTCTTTGTTTACGATTATAACTTTGCCTTGTTTTAGGATAACATTTGGTCTTGTTTTCATGTCTTTAGTTTCTCTGATGGCTTCTTCTGCAGAATGGATCGTTCTTTCCAGCAGTTCTATTTCTGCTTCTAGCCTTCTACCGAAATATTTATAACCTTGGAAGTCTCGGTACTCTCCTTTTTGTTTCATCAGTGCGATGGCTTTTTTATAATAATGTATGCCGGCGGGAAAATTGGCCGAAGTGATCGAATATGTACCTAGTAATTTATAGGCTTCTATATTCTCTGAATCGAGGTTTATTATACTGGTACAGATTTGGAAAATTTCTTCTACTCCCCAACCTTTCTTTCTAATCATGTCTGGGGTTATTTGATGGAACCATCCCAATATTTGATCCTCTTTGGTTTTTACAGCTTTTACAATAAATTGGGTTGTCTCCGACTTGATCGGTTCTCTGAGGTTTTTTTCATCTCTTATGTTTTTCAGATCCATTAAGGCATGGATTTTATAAACTCCGGTGGGGAGACTGGTTTCTTTGCTACCTTTGATTTCAATTTCGACCATCGCGGATTGTTCTGGCTGTAAATAGGTGTAATTCGGTTCGGTGATGAATTGACTTCCATTATATAGACGTTCCGCTCCGAAACTTATAGTATAATCGGCTGGGGACAGAACTCTTCCATCGTTCTCTAAGGTTATTTTAAGCAGGTCGTAGAGGTTAGCGCTATTGGTTTTGAGAGGGAGATCTTTAGCTTCGGAGTTAATTATTTTAAGCTGAGCTTTGATGGGAAATTCTTTCTTGAATATCACTTTATGCAAGTGTGCCTGTGGCGCATTGGCGTAATTTGGGTCGTTGTATCCTCCTAGCGACAGTATCAAACTGGGGCGGGGTTGGCAGAGGATGTACTGTACTGAAAGGATACTGACTGTTAGATTAATAAGAACATGTATTAGTAGTCGCTTTGTTTGCATTTTAAGTCCTCCTAGAATCTTCAGTCAGAAGGACCTCGATCGGCCCGGCCTTTCTCCTCGATAGTCCGGCGAGCCTCCTCGATTGAACCCGAGCAGTGCGCCGACGATTTAGTGACGATGGAGGATTGCCACAACCGCTATAAGGCAGCACGCACGCGGCAATCCGAGCTATGACGCCTACCTGATAAGCAGAATGGACCGCGCCCGAGGTCCGTTTCTTCATGGTATTCCTACACGAGTGCGCTGCCCAGAGCGAGCACTGTATTCAAGCATAGGTCTTTCATCGGGGCCCAATACGACTTTGGGCGCAGCTTCTGGATCCAGCGTAAGGGGCAGTTTCTGTACTTTTCCAATCGCCAGCCGCTCTGGATCCAGTCGCAAGCTGAAACTCTCCTTATCTTTATCAACCCATACGAGTGTGAGTCTTTCTGCGGTGTCGGCCACAGCGCCAATAAATGTAATCGGCTTTGAACTCCTTGCTACGCGCACATAGGGTGCGATCGCTCGCGCGGCGAACTCTGTAAGCCTTCCCGCCGAATCCGTAACCATATCCAGAGGAGCACAACAGCGCGATGCGACAATAAAATGATCCCCCTTGTCTTCCACCGCTACTATGGCTATGAACCGCTGAAATTCGCGCGCTACGCCTTTATCGTTAAGTAAAGCAGGTCGTTGAAGCGGTACTCCCACCCAGTTTTCTAATTTCGGCGTCACGATGCGAAATTCTACGGGGCTTCCACCATAACTATATACTAGCCGATACTCGCCTGGTTTTCCTGGCATGCCTCTTAATATCGGCATGTCTAGCCCAAAATGACCCTCTGATAGACGAAAGCGCCGTTCCAAACGGGTGCCAGGCTGTAAAACAAGACTCGGTGCGTCTGCACCTATAGCACGCTGAGCATAGGGATGCGGAGAGACATACCACCACTCCGTGCCGTATTTCGCCACATAACTTGGATCCTTAGCCTTAAGGTCTATCCCACCCGTTTTAATATTAAATGGCTCTAAGACTTCTAATGGCCTAGCTAGATAATTCACAATCGAGATCGTTAATTCCCCTTCCTCGCCCGCTAGATACTCGGTTCGATCCAGCTTCAACCGGATCTCCAAGTTCGCTGTGTCTTGCTTAAGCTGGATCAATCTTTCTGCACTATCCACACCTTGAGCAATTAACGACAAACCGCTCAGAAGTAGGAGGCTAACTAGAAGTATCGGAAAACGCCCAAAATTCATCATCTTGGTCTCCTTTGCAATGGCGCGCTAGGGACAGGAACTCCTTACACACATCCGCGGCGGTTCTGCTGGATCATAGTGCCAATCCGTCATCATCTGAAGGGTAAATCGAGGAGTCCAGTCCATAATACGCCGTTGCTGGATATTAACCAGGATTCGGTTGGCTGTGGTATCAAGGGGATTCCGTAGGTCAATCTGGAATAGAGCAGAATCACTTCCAACCGGTCGAAAGAAAATCATCTCTCCAAGGATGTCCGCCGCTGTGTTGTTAACCAAATCTAAAACCCCGTAGATCGCGTTCTCAGCTTTTATTCGAATACTAAGGTAAAGATAATCCTCATACCAGACGTAGAACCGATTAAGTCCGATTTGGCGAGTGTACCGGTCCATTGGAAGAGCGGGTGGAGGTACGTCAACATAAGGAGTATTGCGTACCGGATGAGATAACCCGTACTTGTGACCTGTTTCATGAGCGCTGACCTGCGCTTGCAAAACAGCCGCAGGAAATACAAAGCGCGTAGCACAGGCCGCAATCTGAGCGCCATCCAGTCGTATAGCACTGCCATCATTAACTTGGCTGCCCGCATCACCAAGAATAACTGTCCCAACCATAGCACAATTGCCTCCCAGCGGCCGGTTAACATAAACTAGAGCAAAGGTCTGTTGGGCAGAGGTGCTGTTAAAGTTATGCCGGTTAACTCCATCGGCAGGATCTGCGGTCCTAGGATTCGCAGAGTTGGCGGATATTTCATGATATTGAAAAAAGGGAGTCTCTGGAAACAGAATGCTCGTGGATAAAATGGAATCAGGATTCCAGAAAAAGACATCTTTACGATTCACAGGATCGGTGCGCAGATGTCTTGGTGTGCCCGAATCCAGTACAAAAAAGCCTCGATACTCTTCGAGCGCTATATAGCCATCGCCAGGAGATTGCGATTCGGCAGGTCCATCCTCATTATCTCTGTTCGGGTCGAGATTTCCTCCATACTGTGCTTCCCAACCATCCGCAATGCCGTTTTGATTGTTGTCTAGTGGAATCCTAGCAAACAGATCCGGCGTTCCCTCTACGGCGGCCGTAACCTCGACACCATTGATAATGGCAATGGCTCGAATCTTAGCGACGCCTCCGTAATCACTGGAACTAACCCGAACCGTAGCCGAGGTCACTTCTGAGGTGGTTTGAATGATTTGGTCCTCACTGGTTGGCGGATCAAATACGCCTGGCGGCTGCCTTGTCAAGTCGAAGTAGTAATCCGGTGCGGTATCTCGGGGGTCCGTACAACTGGTGTTGAAACAATGATTGGTCGCATCGCCGCGGAATGCAGAGACCTCAAACAACTCAAATCTAATCTTACCGCTAACGGTCGGAGGACTAATCGTCGCAGTATAATCCTGAAAGCATCCCGACGTACAGGTCTCTGAGGCCTCAAGACTATTAACAGGAATGAACGCCAATGGTGTTTGCGTTAGATTTACAATGATCGTTATTATCGTTGGCGTACCGGGGTTTCCTCCGGCATCCGGTGGCAGCGCGTCGGTCCCATCGCTGGCTGTCAGTCCGGTAATGCTCTGTGAGGCGAAGGCCGCAATCCGTCCGCCTCCACCGGCCCCACCAGGAAATCCGGGATAACTTATCGCGCCTGGCTCAGGAGCGCCAGCCAGTCCTCCGTTACCGGCTAGACCTCCATTGGCCTCCAGTGTTCCGCTTACATAAATAGTTTTGCCTTGTAATAAGATAAACCCGCCAGCACCGCCACCGCCGCCGCCGCCTCCGTCACCACCTTCGGCCCCTGGTCGTGGGTCGCCAGTATTCCGGGCCCCATTGCCGCCGTTGCCACCATTGACCGTAATTTTGCCGCTGGATGTGATGGTAATGTTCCCACCGGCTTGAAGGAAAACGGCCCCGCCGGCACCCCCGCCGCCCCCGCCTCCGGTTCCTTGGCCGCTCTGTACACCGCCCTGAAATACTCTTATTCCATCTCCACCGGCCGCGCCCGCTCCTCCGCCGGCTGGCCGAGGATTAGCGCCAATCGTAGGAAGGTCAAATGGGCCGGATGGTGTAAAATAGCCGTCATAGTAAGTTCCTAGCCCTTGTGCACCGGATGTGCCATTACTTCCACCGGCAGAACCTCCTCCGGTTGGGCGCGGTTGAATGGGAGTACGTACGATCAGAGGTTGACCCGGGCCTGTTAAAGAGCCGAACCCAGCAGCTCCACGTTGACCGGGCGGAACCCCAGCGCCGCCGCCGCCACCAAATCCACCACCGCCGCGCTGTATATCTCTAAGAGCTCCATTGCCACCGTTGCCACCCCTTCCTCCGGGTTGCGGTGTGGGCGATGTATCGGGAGGGCCGTTCTGGCCATCTTGTCCTGGATTACCATCGGCACCGATCGTGTCTGAAACTATGATGTCCCCTCCCGGGGTAGTGAAAAGGAAGTTAGAGCTGGCGGCCGCTATGGAACCTTCTATGATTATATTACCCGTGGCATTGAAAACTACATCGTCATAATTTTTGATCTGCACTTTAACCTCAGCGGGAATGTAAACATCGGTTACATTAAATACAGCACGGCTCTCACCGCTTTCGACAGTTCCGTTTAACGAAACGGGTTTTCCATTCCAAAACGGGTATGCGCTGTCTAGAACAACGTCTTGTGTAGGATGAAATTCGCCAAGCCAGCCATCACTAGGACCGACCGGTGGAAATGAAGGGTTTGGATGCTGTTGGGGTACCGCGGCATCATTCCCGATAGAGAGCGGGCGATCAACTATACTATGGTTCTGCGCCCAGCACACAGACGTAAAGATCAAGAGGAAAGCCAATCCGGGAGCGCAGATTCCTCTCTGTTTAGATTGCGATAAATTCATTTTTACCCCTCCTTGGCCAAAAAAAGCGCGCGACCCTAGACGATATAAATCTAAGCTCAGCCAAAAGCCGAATGATTTACCGTTAATTGGCTTAAGGGCCAAATTATACTCCCAAGGCAACGGTTTGGTCAAGAAGATTTTGGACAGAAAATATTCATCACTATTCGTCACTATTTTTGTCAAAATTCGATCCCCTTGTTGATTTCACAAAACTTATGGCCCTAAAAACGCGAAAACCTACTCCAAAGTGTGGAAGTCGGGCTGACGACAACGTGCCGACCCGGTCGCTACCGCTCCCGGTGCCGGGGCGGCCGCGTGTCCTAATGCGTGTGCATGGCTGAACAGTTACGTTTCATCTTGGTATCGGCTTGTGATCGGACCGAACCGGGAACTCCTCGGCTAATCCTTGTGGTTCCGGGCGGCCTCTTTGTTTCGACACACATATACGGTCCCATCTCCCACCGTCCCGGGGAACTGGCGTATGAGGGTAAAATGCTCTTCAATGTATTGATAGAGAGCCGGCTGGCGCAGCTTCATGCTGGCGGGAAAGATGTACAGCAGCCACACGGGCCGGCCCTCACGCAATAAGCGCTCGAGGTCTCCAGGACTATTGATCGCCCTAACCGCCGGGTTATAGTATTGCGCGCAGAAGGACGCCAAATCGGCGGCCGCCACCGAAGAGGAATCAACTCGTATGGCTTCAATAAACGAAAGCGCTCCGGTGAAATCTTGCTTGGGCATTCGGTAATAGGGGACCAGGGCCAGCGCGGAGACGACTACCGCGCCTGCGACAATGACTCCCACGCCGGCTGTGGCCGCGGAACGGAAGCGCAAATGATGCGCCAAGCCTTCGCTCAGGCCACACGCCCCTCGCACCAGCATCAGTAAGCCAATGGGCAGCGCCATCAAGAATAATCTCGGGTAGGCTCCCACATTTAATAACCCTACGCCGGCTACGCCCAACAGGCTGGGTAGCGCAAATAAGACGCAAATATAGAAATGGCGCCGCAAATATTGAGCGGTTCCGTAGAGGCCTAAGATCAGCACTCCGATGGCGGCGAGTCCCGACGAAAAGCCGAGCTGCAACCCCTTGACTGTCTCTTTGAAGAAGTCCAGGGAAAGCAAGGGCCAGCCCACGGCCGTGCGGTCGGCGGTGGCGAAGTAGTTTATCATCTCAGGAAGAGACAACGCATACACGTGGAAGGTAAAGAAACCAATGAGCAGCGACGCGGCCAGCGCGCGTTTTAGTCGCAGCCCCAGCGCTGCCGGCTCTCGTCGCTGCATCAGCCCTATAAGTGCAAGAGTTCCGATTTGGCCGAGGAAGACAAACACGGCATTTAAGTGGTTAACCATGTTGAGGACGGTGATCAGAGCATAGGCTGTCCAAAGCCATGTACGATTCGTGAGCAGGGCGCGGACAAAAAGAACCATGCTGATTAAAGACAAGCCTAAGAATAGAGTGTAGCCGCGGGCATTCTGCGAAAAGAAGACATGGTGATAAGAGACGGTCATCAAAGCGACGACAAAAAGAGCGTCTGTACGCGATTCCGTAAGTCGGGCCAGCCGATAGACGCTCCAGAGTCCGGCGACCCCAAATAGGACGGCGGGCAATCGTATAGCGACGGGAGTTTCACCGAATAGCCGTAGGCCGGCATGCGCCAGCAGCGAGTATAAGAGATGCTGATTGGCCGAGGAGTACGAGCACACTATTTGCCCGAACGGGTATCGCATGTAACCGATTAAGCTGCCGATTTCATCGAGCCATAGGTCATTGTTAAGGTTTATCAAGCGCAGTATAGTTCCTGCCATCAGCAGGCCTAATAGCCAACGTGTGGCAACGACGCGTGACAAACGGCTATCCGCCGGGGCAGGGAATAATGAGGCTAATCGGCCGATAGGTGGACTCCGTCCTTCCATTTCTGCCGCGCGGCCGGCGGCCGTCATGCGTACAACCTTGCTCGTTCGAACCAAGGTCCAGGTGAGCAATATTAATCCGTCGAGCGCCAGGCACAATTTAAAAAGTTGGGCGCCGCGCCGCAGGTGTGCGAAGTTAGGCGGCGCCTCGCCGGCGAGCGCTTTGATTAACGCTTCAGGTCGGATAAGCAGAGCCGCCAACAATAATGCCGAAACCATCGGGAGTACAATTAGCCAGGTTAACGGATTCGGCGATTTAAACAATAATTTCATAAAAGTGTAGGCCGCACGCGGTAGATGGCCACGCTATCATTTCGATAAATTTCTTGCAAGTAATCCCGTCCTGACGGCGCGAAATTGCCCAGTGCGCTTTCAAACCGGCTATAGAAAACGTAGGCGATCGCATGCTCGCGTAGGAGGGCGCGGCGGAAGGCTTCGTTTTCCCGGGCGCTGAAAAAACGGTCAAGCTGGAGACGGCGCTGTTCGGGGTTATCACTCAAGTGCGGGTGGCCCAAGAACACGTAATTATGGCTATAGACCGGAATTTTTAGCCCCATTTCCTGTGAGGCGATGACCGTTTCGTGAGGCAAAGTATTTTGGTCAAGCCACTGCATGGCGAGCGCGATACTTTCATCCAAGTAATAGTCCTCGGGCGCCAGCGTCCGCTCGACGAGCAGCACGGGCGATGACAGGGTGTTTAACAAAAGGAAGCTGATCCCTGCGGCATATAGCCGCCGCTTTAGAGCGCGCCGCTGCTCAGATTGGCTCCATGCCGCGGTCCGCATGCGTCTATCAATGGCGCTCTGTATGGCTAGGACCGTTAACAGGACAAGGGGACCCATGAATACTAGCCCAAATTGACCGGAAAACTTGAGGATGGGGTAGGAACAGAAAAGCGTCGTTGTGGAAAGCAACCAACACAAAAGAAATCGCAGGCGCCCGTCGGCGGCTTTTCCGTTAATCAACCGGCGCAGGCCTTGGAATAAGCCAAAGATTCCGCAGAGGCCCAGGGAGAGCAGTATGTAGACATTGGGTTCTATTGAACGGGCGCCTTTTCCCCATAATTTAAAATACTCATGAAATTTAAAAAGCCACAGATAGTAGCCCAACCCGAGCGCCGGCGGGCCTACGGTCAGCGTGAGTCGCCAGAGCGCCCAGCCGTCCCATAGGCCGCGGCCATCTCGGAACGGTGGTCGATTAACCTTAGGCTCAGTCACCGCGTTCTGTACGAAACGGCGTTCATGTTCCGGGAGCGAATATTTTTCCGGTTCAAATAAGCGCTGGTCCACAGGCGGTGATGGGCGGAGAAACCTGAACAAGGTGTATAGGGCGCAAGTCATTATGGCCGTGACGGCGTCATAAGGTCGGGTTAGCGCCAACATGAGCAGAGCGATCCCGGCCATGAGGGCTGTCCAAGCGGAATTCTTTCTTTCGCTCTGCAGAAAGAAATAGAGGGAAGTCAAGAACAGAGCATGAGCAAAGGCGAAGTGGGTGGCGAGGAAGACCTGAAAGAAAGGATGGAAACCGGCCCACAGGTCCATGGACAAATTGAACATCAAGACCTGGCCAGGATCGGATAACTGCATATGCATCACATCGGGCTGCTGAAAAACTTTCAGGAGAAGAGCGATGGCCCATCCGAACCCGCCGCCAAAAATAAAAAGTAGAAGCGCGCCGGCTCTTAAAGCCGGCTTGGTGATCCAGAAACCGGAGATTCCATAAAACGCCACAACCAAAAGTGCGCCCGACGCCAGTCGGCCAATGTGCCAAGCCCAATCGAGCGGAATGTTGAGCAGGCGTGCAAGCGATCCGAGAGTAAACCATAAAACATTGAAATAAGCCCCGGCGTGATGTTGTGTTTGATACTTGTTTTCGAACAGCCACTGCCCATGGCGGGCCTGATTCATCCAGGCATAATAAGAATCGGTATCGCTGGGGACAAACAGGACGCCCGTGAAAAGCTGGTGCGCCGGCGCCCCCCGGTAGCAAATTATGTAAGGCAGCGTCGTGATGAATAAAAGGACAAGGACGGTAACCGAAAGAAAAGCCGTCGGCCGGGTTTGGTCATTAGAGAAGTCCGTGGCCATGCTGAGGGCCTTCCGTATCATGCCTTAATTGTAGGAGCCGCCTAATAAAAGTGCAACCCCGTGTCTCCTTCGAAAAGATAGGCAAGACGGCGTGTCGGAAGCAAATAGAAATTGCATGGTCGGCACATGGGGCCATAGAATAGGGGCCTAAACGCCGGATATCGCGCGTCGGCTCCATGAAAATTCAGATGAAGAAAGCTATCGATTTTGTCGGCGGTCTTAATCTCAGTGGCCGGCGCACCCATGGTGTACCAGAAAATAGTTTCATGATTGAGAGATAGGCTATCGGTTCCCCTCTGGCCGCCGCGGCAGGGAACGTGTAAGATACCTGAAGGGAGCTTGAGTCTTTTCGTTGGCGAAGCTTTTTTGTTTGCGGGCAACTAGCCTCCGAAGAGGAGGCGGGGAGATGTGTAT
>JACOSC010000096.1 GCA_016179055.1 Acidobacteriota bacterium | reverse complement strand
TGGGTCGCTTCGGTTGGAAGGCGGTTCATGCTACTCTGCTCTCATTTAGCGCCGATGCGTATCTTAATGAAATGGGCATAACCAGCCGATTTTTGCCGGATGATCGCCCTCCCAATGGGGATATGGTATTGCTTGCCGAATACAACCGGCCCCAGCCCCATCACTGCGCTGGACCGCCAACCAGTCAATGCTTACTCTGACTTCTTGCTTCATTATGTCGGTACACGGGATCTGATTCAACAAGGCGACGCCGGCTTGTACGAGTTCCGTACGCCGCCGCTGTGGGGATTGCGCGCCCGCGGCCCATATTTGCATGACGGCACGGCCGTGACGGTGGATCAGGCTATTTTAAGACATGACATACAGGCCCTATCGTCCCGCAGCCGCTATGAGCAGTTGAGCACAGAACAGCGTCAAGCTTTGCTCGCCTTCCTAAATTCGCTCTAAGCACGAGGCGGGTCGAACCCGTTACGTAGATGACGGACCCTTCTCAACAGACTGTGGCGCATGCTTCCCTGGTAAATTTCCGCCGCGTCACCGACGGCCTGAATGAACCTTACTTCTGCAGGCCCCCAACGAATTCAGTTGACAGCCCCGATAAATCTGCTAAGATTTTTTGGAGATCTCATTCCTTGTAGACAAAGGCGAACGGAGATTGCACTTACTTTTATGATTATTGGCTTAACTGGAAAGAATGCATCCGGCAAGGGGACCGTAGCGGAGATCCTGCGCCAGAGAAGTTTTTATTATTACTCGCTCTCCGATGTCATACGAGAAAAAGTGCAAGAGGTTGGCCTATTTCCCAGTCGTGAAAACTTATTTAAGATGGGCAATCAGTTGCGACTACAATACGGTCCGGGGATCCTGGCGGAAACCATTCTAGGTCGGTTGGAACTCAATAAGAATTACGTTGTCGATTCGTTTAGAAGTCCCTACGAGGTCGAAGTCTTTCGTAAGGCGCCAAACTTTACTTTGATATCGGTTGAGGCCACCGAAGGAATTCGGTTTTCTCGCTTGAAGGCGCGTAGCCGCGAGGGTGACCCGACCACTTTGGAAGGGTTTCTTGAGGCCGAGCACCGCGAATCGGAAAACAATGACGAATCGCAACAACAGCTTTTGAAAACCCAACGTATGGCGGATCGTACTCTTGTCAATGATGACTCATTAGAAGCCCTTGGGGGTAAGGTCAATGCCCTGCTCCAGGAAATCAGCAATTATTTTACCCGCCCGAGTTGGGACGAGTATTTCATGAGCATTGCCGGTATCGTCGCTTCGCGTAGCAATTGCGTAAAAAGGAAAGTAGCGGCGGTCATTGTCAAGGACCAACGGATTATCGCCACTGGATACAATGGCACACCGCGCGGAGCTCGAAACTGCAACGAAGGTGGATGCCCACGCTGTAATGCCTTCGCCGAGGCCGGTACACGCCTGGAGGAGTGCCTATGTTGCCATGGTGAAGAGAACGCGATCACGCAAGCCGCCTATTGGGGGATCAGCGTTAAGGGCGCTTCCGTATACTGTACATTAGCGCCTTGCTTGATCTGTACGAAGATGATTATCAACGCCGGAATCAGTGAAGTTATTTTTAACGTGGAATATCACCTCAACGAAACGGCTTTCCATCTCTTCCACGAAACCGGAGTCAACGTGCGCCAATACAAGATGGGGAGCGTCACAAAATGAGAGAGTCGATGTAGCTCTGAGCTACTCTCCCACCTCAGATAGATGAAGGAAGGTGCATGAAAGGCAATTGAGCTGGGGTACCTCAACTCCCTTTCGTCTTTCTTCATTTGCCTTTCTTCTTTAAGGAGGCGAACTATTGTATTAATCATATTTAGGACCATTAGTTAAGATCTAATTTTTCTCTTATATATTGTAACTATTCACGGGGATCGGGGGTCAGGGATCAGGGGCCAAGGCCCCACGTGTACCGATGACTGTTACGAATTATCGTGATTTAAATATTGGGTAGTGGGGCGGATGCTTAACGGATTGCGGAAGTCATCGCTAAGTTACCCTCCGTGGTGATGATCGTCCGTGCAAAAATTTTTTTGCACGGATCCGCGCGAACAAGCAGAGCCGGACAAAAATGGATCATTTGTTAGAGAAACCTCCTTGTCGTGCAAAATTCAGGTACTATATATTTAGGTGGGGCACCCATGACTATTGAAACGGAAATCAAGCTAAAGATTGACGATGTCCTCATGCTTCCGGCCATTCTCACACGTAATGGTTTTAAGAAGGTTAAAGATCGTTATTTCGAAGATAATGTCCTCTTTGATTTTCCCGCCAACGCCTTACGAGAGCGCGGCTGCGCTCTCCGTGTGCGCACGGTAGACCATCAAGCCACGCTGACCTTTAAAGGGCCGGCCAGAGTTGACACTAGGTTTAAGTCCCGTGAAGAGATTGAAACCTTTGTCGCTGAGGGCGAGGCGCTTAAGGGAATTCTCTCCGGCCTTGGTTTAGTGCCGGTTTTTCGTTATCAGAAATACCGCACCGAATATTTGCGATCGCCCATGCCTAAGGATGAGTGGATCAACGGAGAGTTACTGGCCACGATTGACGAAACTCCCATCGGCGCTTATCTGGAGTTGGAGGGCGAGGAATCCGTCATTACGCCAATTCTCACTCGGATGGGATATCGCGAGAGTGACTTAATCCGGTCCACGTACATAACCATTTATAAATGTCATTGTGAAGTAGAGGGGCTTCATTTTGGAGACATGGTATTTGACTAGTCCATAAGAAATCATCCGCGGTTATGCCGCCGCGCCCTTGTCATAAGTCGTACATTCATTTTCTTTGTTTACACTACTGTTCGCGCACCAAATTAAAGGAGCTTTCCAATGAATCCTGTCGTGATCTATGTCGAAGAGATTTCCAAATACGTTGACGCTGAGGTTACCATCCGCGGCTGGCTTCATAACAAACGCTCCAGCGGAAAAATACAATTCATTCAGCTACGTGATGGCACTGGAATTATCCAGGCCGTCGTGTCAAAAGCCGCCGTTGGTGATGAAATATTTGGCCAATTGGAAGGGCTGACGCAAGAGTCCTCGCTGACCGTGACCGGCAAGGCCCACGCCGATAAACGATCGCCCGGCGGCTATGAACTGGACGTCGCCACCGTCCAGATTGTACAGATTGCCGAGCCTTATCCCATCACTCCCAAGGAGCATGGGGTGGCGTTCTTGATGAAGCATCGTCACCTCTGGTTGCGCTCGCAGAGGCAACATGCCATACTGCGAATACGACATGAAATTATTCGAGCCTGCCGCGACTTTTTCGATCAACGGGGTTACACATTGCTCGACACGCCTATCCTTACCCCAAACGCCTGCGAAGGAACCAGCTCTCTTTTTGAAACTCCTTACTTTGATGAAAAAGCGTATCTGTCGCAAAGCGGACAACTCTACAACGAGGCCACCGCCGCCGCCTTCGGAAAGGTCTACACGTTTGGGCCTACTTTCCGCGCCGAAAAATCTAAGACCCGCCGGCACCTGATGGAATTCTGGATGATCGAGCCTGAAATCGCTTATGCGACCTTAGAAGATATCATGAGTCTTTCCGAGAGTCTTATTACCTGTATTGTGCAACGAGTGCTGGAGAGTCGACGCACCGAGTTACTCAGCCTGGAGCGCGATGTTTCCAAGTTGGAAGCCGTTCAATCCCCCTTCCCGCGTATGACCTACGATGAAGCCGTACTCGCGTTGCAGGCGCGTGGATTGCCGGCTCAGGTAGGCAATGATTTTGGCGGCGATGAAGAAACCGTTCTGTCGAGTACTTATGAAAAGCCCATTTTGATTCACCGCTATCCGACGTCGGTGAAAGCATTTTATATGCAGCCCGACCCTGACCAGTCTGATCGCGTGCTCTGTGTCGATGTGTTAGCCCCGGAGGGATACGGAGAAATCATCGGTGGTGGACAGCGCATACACGATTTGGATTTGTTGTGCCGGCGGCTGCAGCAGCATAATCTTCCGATCGAGGCTTTCCAATGGTACGTCGATTTGCGGCGGTATGGGTCCGTTCCCCACGCCGGTTTTGGCATGGGTATAGAGCGCGTGGTAGCCTGGATTTGCAAACTCGATCATGTACGCGAAACGATTCCCTTCCCTCGAATGCTTTATCGTTTGTACCCGTGAGCAATTCTTTTTTGAAAAAAAGATTCCTTTCTATTGACATCGCCCCTGCCTTCCTTATAATAGCCAACGTCTCCTCATAGCATCATGACGAGATAGGACTCCACTCGCAAACCGGAAACCAAGCAATGCCATTAGTGGGCGGATTCTTAACGCCTCGACAAGAGGTGCTATAATACGAGGTACAAAAAGCGAAGCCGAGCCTGAGAAGGGCTTGGTGGAGCGATATCTTTGACAACTAGATTGAGCGTGCCAGCCAATCAATTCCTAAAGAAAGAAAGATAAAGATAGGAAACGGG
>JACOSC010000095.1 GCA_016179055.1 Acidobacteriota bacterium | reverse complement strand
CCTTCGATCTTCTCCGCATAGCGTTCCGTCAGCAAGCTCATCGCATCCTCACCTCATTCCTAGTATTTATCAGTTGGGCACTATACAGCATCCTGCGGGAGGTTTTCAAACTTTTTTGGTTCCGGCTCGTCCGGGTTGGGAGGAGTATGTCGAGTTTCTAAAAAAAAGCACAAGTCCTGGGGCGGCGCTCCGTCCCGACAGAGTCGGGACTTTGCTTGCCCCAGGCTAATCTCCTGGCGCCCCTGCCGGGGCGCCGTGCCGCGGCCGCTCTGTTCTCAGAGAAAACTCGGTTGTAAGAAATTGTCATTTGAGGTTGAAGACACTCGCTAGGCTTAGAAAGGAATTGCCATGACCAGGACACTTCGGGCCATCTTCGACGGGGAAGTCCTTCGCCCCGAAGAACCGGTCGACTTAAAACGCAACACTCGCTACCGTGTGACCATCGAAAGCGAGGAGGAAAAGACGGGAGAAGATAATAAACAGAACTACCCACTGACAAAGATTCTTGGGTTGGCTACGGACATGGGAGTTACAGATCTATCGACGCGTCATAGTTGGTATGCCCATGGCCGCCTGGAGGACGACCCTCATGAATCCTGAGTTGGTTCCGATTTTCTTAGATACGGCCTATATCAATGCTCTCGTCAATACGCGTGCGAGCTCTATCGGAGGCATTAACCACAGATCAGCATTTCCATCAGGCCGGCTTCCGTGCGTTATTGCTAGACGATCAACCGGCGGAAACCTGACCCAACGTTGTAATCAAAACAAAAAAACTTTACCGCGCCGTCCGCTTGCGCTTGGCCGGCGCCGGCGCCAGGGACTTGCTCTATCGTCCGATCGAGGTTCGGTAGCAATTATGACCAACCTCCAAAGGCTGACCGCTGCGCTATGAATACTTGCTTCGTGAGTGTGGCCATTCCTGTAGCTTTGTACAAGACGCTATGCTACTCGGTTCCGCAGCGGCTGCGCGAGCACGTTCAAGCGGGTGCACGCGTTCTGGCCCCATTAGGGCCGCGTAAGTTGGTGGTGGGCTACGTCACCGAAGTGGCGGCCGAATCACCGCCTGTGCCGCCGGGCCTCATGAAGGATATCGTCGATGTCCTCGATCACGAGCCGCTGCTGACTCCGGAGTTACTCCGGCTTACTCAATGGGCCTCGGATTATTATTTGGCGCCGTGGGGTATGACGATCAAGGCGGCGCTCCCCTCCGGGATCAACGTCACTAGTCTCACCCGCGCGCAAGTCACTCCAGATGGCTTGTCTCTATGGCAAACTTACCGGGACACACACAGCGACGCTGGCAATACCGTTCCGGCCAAGTTCAAGCTGCTACGCTATCTTTCGGAACATTCACCCTCCCTACTTAAACCGATGGAGCGGTACGTCCGAGTCAAGTCCTTGTCTGCCGTGCTGAATGAGTGCGAAAAAGAAGGTCTCATCCGCTTGGAATCCTTGGCGAGGCGGGCGCATGTGAAGGAAAAGCAGCGCTGGAAGGTAACCCTAATTGGCGACGGTCACCGCGTCGATGAACGACGGCTGACCCGTCAGCAGGAAACCGTGCTCGAGCGACTGCGATCGGTCGGCGGCGCCGAGTTCTTGGCTTTCTTGATCCATGCCACCGGCTGCAGTTCCGCAACGGTTCAGACGTTGGCCAAAAGAGGATTCGTCCGTTTGTCCAAAGAGCTAATGGCCCGCACTCCAGCACTCGGTGAGACGATCGCCGTGTGGGTGGAGCGCACCTTGACGGAGGATCAACAAAAGGTGGTTGACCGAGTGCGCCGGCCTATGGATTCCGGGCTTCATGCGCGGTTCTTGCTGCATGGTGTAACCGGGAGCGGCAAGACGGAAATTTACCTGCGCTTGATTGCCGACACCGTACAACGCGGCGGTCGCGCCTTGATGCTTGTGCCGGAGATTGCGCTCACGCCCGCGATGACCCAGTTGTTCAAAACGGTCTTCGGCCACTACGTGGCCATTCTGCACAGCGGTCTCTCCGAGGGCGAACGTCTCGATGAATGGTGGCATATACGGCGCGGATCGGCTCGGGTGGCCGTGGGAACTCGCTCCGCCGTTTTTGCTCCGTTGCAAGACCTGCGCTTGATCATCGTGGACGAAGAGCACGATTCCTCTTACAAACAGGATGAGACGCCACGTTACCATGCTCGCGATTTAGCTATAAAGCGCGCCGCCCTGGAGAACGCCGTTGTAATGCTGGGCTCGGCCACACCCGCCCTGGAGACCTACACTAATGCCACAGAAAAGAATAAGCTGGAGTACCTTGTCTTGCCTTCACGGATCCTGGGCAGACCCATGGCCAGTGTGCAGATTGTCGACATGCGCGACGAATTTCTTAAATTCGGCCTTTCGCACAGCATTTCGACCGAATTGAAAGAGCAAATCCGCGTGCGCCTGGCGCGTCGGGAGCAGACCCTGATATTGCTCAATCGACGGGGCTACTCGCATACTATTCTTTGTCGTAGTTGTGGCAATACGATTGGGTGTCATCAGTGCAGCATTTCCATGACGTGGCATCGCACAGAAAACCATTTACTCTGCCATTACTGCAATGCTACGCAATCCCTGCCCGACAAGTGTACGGCGTGTGGCAAAGCATTTATTTACTATCTTGGCGAAGGGACCGAGCGCATACAGGAGATTCTGCAAAAACTGTTTCCCCAAGCCGGCGTGGATCGCATGGATCACGATACGACGCGCAAGAAAGGGGCCTATCAGGAGATTCTTTCTAAAGTAGCGCGGGGCGAGACCGACATTCTGGTGGGGACGCAAATGATTGCCAAAGGACATGATTTTCACAATGTCACGCTCGTGGGCGTGATTGCGGCCGACACGGGCCTGAGCTTTCCGGATTTTCGCACGGCGGAACGGACCTTCCAGCTCATCACACAGGTCGCCGGGAGGGCCGGACGAGGGGATGCTGCCGGCGCCGTCGTGATACAGACCTTCTATCCGAATCACTACGCTTTGAAGGCGGCCTGCCGGCAAGACTATCAGGCTTTCTACGAAGAAGAGCGGCGCTTTCGCCAGTTAATGCACTATCCGCCCTTTGTCTCACTGGCCAACGTGTTGATCAAGGACAAGAGCCTGAAAAAGGTCATACGTACATCGCAGAGGTTGGCCGCCGAGCTCCGTGAAATTAAGGAGGGCATGACGGACGCCGCCGGCGTGCGCGTCATGGGACCGGCGCCGGCGCCGCTGGAAAAGATCCGTGGGGAATATCGATACCAGATTTTAATTAAATCGCCCAGCCGCGCCGTCTTGCGCGAAATCTTGGAGAGAAGCCACGAAAATCTGCGGAAAGCCCGCGCCGGCATGAAAAACGTGGCCATCGACGTTGATCCCATGAACATTTTGTGACGGCAGTTCATTTCTTGAAGGAGAGCGATTTATGATTACGGTGCCTAAACTGACGCTGGAAGATGTGAAAGTGCTCCTGGCGGCCGCTGAGAGTGAGGCCAGAGCCATTGGCGTTGATGTGGATATTGCGGTGGTCGATGACGGCGGCCAGTTGCTGGGATTTTACCGCATGGATAAAGCCAAGATTACCGGCATACAGATTGCCATCGATAAAGCCTTCACGGCGGCCGGGGCGCGCAAAGCCACGCATGAATACGCGGCCATGGCGAGCCCCGGCGCCTCCGCCTTTGGCATACACGTCAGCAACGGCGGTCGCTTCATGATTTTCGGCGGCGGTGTGCCGATCTTCGTTGCGGGGCAGATTGTGGGCGGCGTCGGCATCAGCTCGGGCAGCTCCGAACAAGACCGCGCCGTAGCCGAGGCCGCCGTAGACGCGCTCTTGTGCCAGCTTAGAAAATCAGTAACTGCGCAACCACCCACGCCGTAGAGCACCCAGCCGTTTCCGGCTACTCGAAACGCGAGACGGCAATACGGGAGGCCCAAAATGCCTTAAAACAAGGGCATGATGCTGAGGAGGCCCGTCCAGGTTGCAGCCTCGCCGCTTATCCCCCTGAAGTTCGATCATAAGAAACGCGCGGATGCCAAAATCCAGCCCTGCGGGGTCCTGGAGTTTGGCCATTTGTAGGGAGTGGCGTGCCGCTTACAATCCAAAGCTCCGAAGGAGCGCTCTATAATAGCCAGGGGCAAGCGCCGCGCAGCCCCTGGAAAGAAAGCGTCCCCAGCATGCCAGCCCTGTAAGGGCGCACTAATGGAAATCAATTCCTAGGCCGCCGTCGTTTTCTTCCATAGGTATTCATCGATCAGAAGGGTATCGCGCCCTTTCAGGGCTTATAACTTATATAATATTACATACCAGGGGCTGCGCGGCGCTTGCCCCTGGCTATTATAGCCCGCTCCTTCAGAGCTACGCGAAGCAGCGTGGGCTATCGCGGGGCACCCGCTCGAAGTGGTGGGGACGAAAGGATCGCGCCGGGCTGCGGCCAATGTCCAAACTCCAGAGGCCCCGTGCGGGGCCGGCTCTGCTACCGTCTGACAGGCTTATGATCGAATTTCAGTATCCCCCATTGTAGCTCAAGGAGTCAATCCCTTTCTTAGTTGAAATTTCAGCATGACCCTCACGCCACCTTTGTATGCTCCAATACCGCATTCACGTTACTCATCGCCTGGCGCAACGTTTTCAGATGTCGATACCCTTTGACCTTCCTCAAGTGTGGCT
>JACOSC010000094.1 GCA_016179055.1 Acidobacteriota bacterium | reverse complement strand
GTCTCATAGTGTTCAAGCTAATAATTTTGGCTTCGGCCGGTATGAAGAGGGAAGAGAGAAGCGGAGGTAAAGAAAATAGAGAAAAACTACCAATCCCTCGGTGGTTTTTCTTCTGTGGATACGACACTCAGCCAGTATTCTCGCGAGTGACATCGAAATATTGAGAAGATACGGTATTAGCCCTAATTTTCATCCGGTGGATGCGGTTCAATCGTCCCGACAGCGTCGGGACGGAAGGGATTCCCGCCGCCGGACCTACCGTGCCTTGAAAGGCACGGCTAATGTCATTAGGCCGCTACGCGGCCGGTTTAACCATGCTTCGGATTAGCGCAAAAGGTTTGTAAATCAGGGCGGAAGCCCTGGCAGTCTCCCGGCCGAAAGTCACACTTCCTCATGGCTGCGCGTCGGGGGAAGCAGCAGAAAGGCTGCGCCCGCAGAAAGGGCAGAAATTGATGGCGTAGTATCGGTAGCCGTGTCCCTCACCCGGCATTCGTATATAAAAGTCGGAAAAAATATCATTCAGAATTCGGCCATCGGCGATGGTACCGCGGGCCTTTTGCAAAATCGCGTTGTCCTCCAAGGCCCGGCTCAAGTTATCGCAACAATCTGACATTATGGCTCCCCCCGTCTCGATATAGTTCCTGCTTTCAACCTGCAATTTCTCAATGAAGGACTCTCATCAGGCCGTCCCGATGAGATACTGAAAGCCCGATACGAACAGACCCTTCCTCTTCAGTAGGCATCTTCTTAATCCAGTCGCCGAATATTCAACATGAAGCGAGCGCGCGGTTCAATACGAGAAAGTACCGACGTTTGCGCCGCGGCTAATCGTCAATCCCTAACGCGGCCAATGTGCTGATTTGATGACCACCCTGACTGCCACTCCCACAGCAAACGCGGCCTGCGGCGGTGGGCGTTTCATTGAGCACCGGCAGGGATAGCGAATGCTCGGTGGTGGCCAAGGGGACTTGCCGACCTGCCGCATAGATCGTGTGCCGGCCTTGAGTCTTGTACCACTCCTGGACATTGGCCGTCTTATGCATGTTTTCTATGATCTGACGCCAACCCACTCCCGTGTTGTAGGCGCAGAAAGAAATCTCTCCCTCTTGCGTACCGTAAGGAATGACACACATTTCCGTACGACGGAAATCGTAATTGAAGAGATCCTGGAACCACATGCCCTCGACGCAGAGAATTCGCCAAGGGTTCTCTTCGGCGCGCGCCTTCATGCGATCATTGCGGTCGCTGTTCGCGTTTTCTGAGGTAGGCTTGAATAATCCAATGATATCCCCGATCGGGAACCCCTGCGGCGCGGCTTTCGGGTTGTAATTGCGCAGAATGGACATCGCCAACTGCGCCGCAGTCAATGAGCGGCTTCGCGCCGAGTCGGTAATAACCGCGACATCGCGCATGAACTGTTCATAGTTAAAGAAACGGTAAATCGGCGCCCACTCGCCGGTTTCCTTATTAACGACGATCAGCGTGAAGATGCCGCAGTTAGGATGGCAATTGCAGGCGCTCCATCCCCAGCTCGCGTCGGCGCCTTGCAGCATGTCCATGACGCTGGTGAAAGCGCTATAAGAAGATAGCGGGAACCAATCCCGCATCGGCTCAAGGTCGCCGTCCAGTTGCGCCTTCAGCTCATGGGCCATTTGGGCTAAAGTATAGCGATGATATAAGCGATCGGCGTCCTCTATATCCTCGTCGCGTCCAGTAAAGGAAACCGGCTGGAACGCAATGGTCTGGACCTTGTCAATATTTTTTATGGCAAACTCGACGATCTTGCCGATGGCGTGGTTATTAACATTATTGACTATCGTGGTGACCAGTGTGGTCTTTAATCCATGCTTAGCCATATTTTCGATGGCTTGCAATTTCACGTCAAAAAGGTTGCCGACCAGGCGGTGCTGATTGAGCTCATTGCCGACGCCGTCAAACTGTAGATAGGCGCCATGCAGACCGGCATCTTTGGCGGCCTGCACAAAGTCGGGATCTTGGGCGAAGCGAATGCCGTTGGTGGCCGCCAGCACTCGATAAAAACCAATCTGTTTGGCGTAGCGCACCGCATCCAGGAAATAAGGGGACAGAGTGGGCTCGCCGCCCGAAAATAAAACAATGACTTGGCGACGCGGTTTAAAGGAGACCGCCCGATCCAATATGGCCTTCACGTCTTCGAAGGTAGGCTCGTGGACATATCCCACCTGGTTGGCATCCATGAAGCAGGGGTTACACATCATATTGCAGCGGTTGGTCAGATCCACGGTAAGGACGGCGCCGCGGCCGAATTTGATCGTAGAAGTCCCGTGGCGATGCAATTCATCATCATCGGCGCACCGAAAATCCCGGCCAAAGAATAGTCCTTCGATCCGCCGAGTAAAGGCGCTGTCCGTGGAAATCACATCTTCAAAGTCGCCATGGGCGGCGCAGTATTTGCGCATGTAAACGCAATCGTTCTCTTCCACGATCTGTGCCTTAATCTCGCCGGGGCGACCTTCAACCAGCGTTCTCACGTCCTTTTCGCCGCGGATAATGGCGTTGCGGACTTCTTTGACGCAGCGAGGGCACAAAGAATCCGTCTCGCGCGGAAAGCCCAGCGGCGGGCTCGTTCTTTCATAACTTTTCAGCAGCGGGCCTGGCGCCCATTTGGGGCGCATCGCCTCGCCTTCCGGTAGGCGTGTATTAACAGCCTGGAAAACCTTCCAGGCAACATTAGAAAAGTAGGAGAGTATGGCCGATCCCATAGGCGAACGGCCTTTGCGCTTTGCCCCGTTAGCCCTATGGATGTGATCCGTAGACATAATTTCTTGACCTCTTTATCGGTTCACAACGCGGCGACATTATGGGAAGGACGGAGGCGAATAACTTGGTTCCAACGCGCAGATTTCCAAAGCCGTCCAAACCCATCGAGCCGGCGCGAACGCTTTATTTTCTACACCGCCATAAGAGTGGTTGCTACCTTCAATCTAATACAACCCGTATATCAACTACTTGCTTACTGGCCGATCAAGTCAACAAGCCCTCCCTTAAGATAAAGAAGGGAACAGATCTTTAAACCACACTTTCAAGATTTGAAGAATTATAGCCCATCAAAGATAACCAAGTCAACACGACGACTGAGGCGCGCAGCAGCCCAACGAGGTGTGTTTTTGGCGCGGAATGTGGACGGAAAAGCGAGGGCGCGTGGATCGAGGAGGCCTCGTTGCCCGTGGCCCATTGTCCGTCTTCACGCTCTGCCGCTATGAGTCGCTAATGGGAAAACTTACGTCATTCGCCGCAACGCTTGCACCATAAGACCTCTTTAGTCGGATCGACTCCGCTTTGATATTTCACAGAGCGAATGCTACAATGATCCCCGGTCATTAATTCAGCCGGTAAAAGGCGAGGAAACGGTTCAGAAATGGTAAATGAAGTCGTTGTGTTGGGAGCCGGGCTGGCCGGCTCCGAAGCCGCATGGCAACTGGCGCAGCGCGGCATACCGGTTGTGCTGTATGAGATGCGACCGGCCGTGATGACGCCGGCCCATCAGACCGGTGCCATGGCAGAACTGGTTTGTAGTAATTCGTTGAAGTCGGATGAACCCGGTACGGCCCCGAACTTACTAAAAGAGGAGTTGCGCCGCTTGGGTTCGCTGCTCATGTCCGTCGCCGACCAATATAAGGTTCCCGCCGGCTCGGCGCTGGCCGTCGATCGTGAGCGGTTTTCCGCAGAAGTCACGCAGCGGCTGCGGGCGCATCCGCTGGTCACGGTTGTCGGCCAGGAAGCTCAGCGACTTCCGTGCGAAGGCCTCTGCATTATTGCAACCGGACCGCTCACCTCCCCCGCATTAACCGCGGCGATCGCCGATTTCACAGGTCATTCGCATTTATATTTTTACGATGCAATTAGCCCGGTGGTGGACGCCGAGTCTATAGATTTCCACCGCGCCTTTCGAGCGGCGCGGTACGATAAGGGCGGCGAAGATTATGTTAATTGCCCGATGACCCCGGCAGAATATGACGATTTCTATCAGACGCTGCTGGCGGCCGAATCAGCGCCGCTGCACGGTTTTGAAAAAGCCATGTACTTCGAAGGCTGTCTTCCCATTGAAGAACTGGCTCGCCGCGGACGTGAAACGTTGTTATTTGGTCCCATGAAGCCCGTCGGACTCATTGATCCCCATACGAACCTGCGCCCTTACGCGGTTGTACAACTACGGGTCGAGAATCTAATGGCTAACGCTTACAACATGGTGGGATTTCAGAATCACCTGAAGTTTCCTGAGCAGAAGCGTGTCTTTCGCATGATCCCCGGGCTGGAAAACGCCGAGTTCTTCCGGCTGGGCCAGATCCATCGCAACACTTACATTAATTCCCCACGCGTGCTGCGACCTACTTTGCAGACCCATAAGGACGAGCGTGTGTTTTTTTCGGGGCAGATTTGCGGTGTTGAAGGGTACGTCGAATGCATTGCGACAGGTCTGATGGCCGGCATTAACGCGGCGCGTATGCGTTTTGGACAGCCCGCCTTGATTTTCCCGCGCCAGACCGCCTGCGGCAGTCTGACCCATTATGTGACCAAAGCCGATCCCAACCATTTTCAGCCGGCGAATATTAATTTCGCGCTGCTCCCGACTTTACCTGTCACGGAGTCAAGGCAGTGGCGAAGCAAGCAGGAGCGGCGGCGCGAACAGGTGAGGCGAGGTCTTGAGGCCTTGACCGCGTTCCAGCGGGATCTCGGAGAGACGACTGCGACGCGTGGCGCGTAAGCGCCATGGAGTTTGGACATTTGGTATGAAGCGGAGTGCTGCTTACCACCCAAAGCTCCGAAGGTGGGACAGGCATCTTGCCTGTCCCTGGCATTTGGGCATTAGGATGGTTTGTGTATCGCTTGTGTCCGTAGCTCCGAAGGAGCGAACTATAATAGCCAGGGGCTAAGCGGAGCGCAGCCCCTGGAAAGAAAGCGTCCCCAGCACGCTAGCCCTGAAAGGGCGCACTAATGGGGAAGAAATCCTATGCCGCAGCCACTGCCTTCCCTCCGCATTCATCGAGCAGAAGGGTATCGCGCCCTTTCAGGGCTTATAATTTCTATAGTCCTATATACCAGGGGCGGCGCTGCGCTTGCCCCTGGCTATTATAGTCCGCTCCTTCGGAGCTACAAGAACAAGCTTCGGACTATGGCAGGGCATTGCGGGGACTGCGGCAAATGTCCAAACTTCAGGGCGCGTAAGCGACCGCGATACGACTCCGGTAGGAATCTTCTCTGAAAATACCTGGAAGCGCCGGCATCCCTACCGGCGAGTCCCGCCGCGGACCGCGGCCACGCTTGCCCCGACGGTAGTCGGGGCGCTCCCAGCGCGTTGTTGCTATTTTCATTCGTTGGCGCGCCCCAAAGGGGCTTGAGCATCTCCGATGCAAGAACGTATTCAACAGTTCCTGGACCACCTACGCTATGAGCGGCTCGCCTCCGAACATACGATATCCAATTACGCGACCGACCTTCAACAATTCCTCGATTTCATACAGCCCCCGGCGCCGCCGCACGAGAGCGAGCGCAACCCAGGGATCGGCTCGCTGGAGTTGATTGATCATCAAGTCATTCGCCGTTTCCTCGCATGGCTTTATCGGAACGGTCGCGCCAAGGCATCCGTGGCCCGCAAGTTGGCCACATTGCGCTCGTTTTTTCGATTCCTTTATGGTCTTGGACTGCTCGCGGAAAACCCGGCCAGGCTTGTCTCACGACCTAAGCTTGATCAAAAGTTGCCGGCCCATCTCCCAGTCGATGCGATGGCGGCGTTGGTCACGGCGCCTGATGTCGCCACACCGTTGGGAGCGCGGGACCGCGCCATACTGGAATTGCTCTACGCGTCCGGCCTGCGCGTCAGCGAGTTAGTCTCGCTCAATATCGAGGATCTGGATTTTCATGAGTCCCTGCTATGCGTCATGGGAAAAAGAAAAAAGCAGCGGATTGTTCCATTCGGTTCAAAAGCCAGCGAGGCCCTCATGCGTTATCTACAGGTTCGCCCGCGCCTGGCGGCTAAATGTGGCAAGCCGGGTCGTCTCGACCAGAAAAAATCCGCCGCGCTGTTTCTCAACGCCCGCGGCAAGCGACTAACGCGGCGAGCCATACAAATGATCGTGGACAAATACGCCAAGCAAGCGCTGTCGGCGGCAACGATCAGCAATCCCCATATGCACAGCCATCCGCACGCCCTGCGTCACTCGTTCGCCACGCATTTGATGGATGCCGGCGCCGACTTACGCTCGATTCAAGAGCTGCTCGGGCATGAAAGCCTTTCAACCACGCAAAAATATACGCACCTCTCACCCGAACACCTGATCAACGTTTACCAAAAGACTCACCCCAAAGCAAGGAAGACCTAACGCGCGCCCCCACAGACCGGCAGTGGCTCAGGCTTCCAGCCGGAAACTGAAGTTAGAACATTTGGTATGGAGTGGCTTGCCTGTCCCTGGAGTTTGGGCATTTAGGATGGTTTGTGTATCGCTTGTGCCCATAGCTCCGAAGGAGCGAGCTATAATAGCCAGGGGCTAAGCGGAGCGCAGCCCCTGGAATGAAACCATCTACAGCTCCCCAGCCCTGAAAGGGCGCACTAATGGAGATCAATTCCTACACCAGCGCCACTCGTTTCAGGATGAGCTGCTCGTCTGGCGCCGGAAATACGGGATCGAATTGGATGAGCGTTACGTCTGGGATTGAGGTCGGTAGTTTCGCCGAAGGGTATCCCGCCCTTTCAGGGCTTATAACTAATATAATCTTACATACCAGGGGCGGCGCTGCGCTTGCCCCTGGCTATTATAGCCCGCTCCTTCAGAGCTACGAGAACAAGCTTCAGGCTATGGCGGGGTGTCGCGTGGCCTGCGGCAAATATCCAAACTCCAGTCTCAGGCTTCCAGCCGGAGAGCCATCGACAGGTTCGCTCCCGAAGGACGGAGTCGCACAGGCAGGATGCCTGTGCTACCGCGTGCGAGTGATGCCTGGCCTTATTGGTTTGCGATTAAGCGAGCCAGGGCGATGATTTCGTCGTGGATGGCCTGCCGCTCTTGTCGGAGGCGATCGTAGGTCGAACGGCGCAAGATAAAAGCTAAAAACGCGCGTGCTGCCGCGGCGACTGCGTTCACTCGTTCAAAAAAAACCAGGGCGGCGAATGCCAATAGCGGGCAGGTCAGCAGGGCGACCAGCGGAGCAAGGCCGCCGATCATTTTGGCCATTGCCCACGCCAGCGCGAGCCACGTCAGCGAAAAGAAGAGCGTCGACGAGAGGACTTTGATAGTAGACACTACATCATCCTCTCCCTTTGACAAACGAGCGGAAAAAAAAACCGGACATACGATAGGCCGGATAGTGGATAAGCCATCCCAGCACGGCCGGAGGCATCAGCACCGCAAACAAGAATAAATTTTTTGCGACATAACGAATCACTACCGGCCATCGGAAAGCTTCGGGGGCCGTCGCACGCGGGTTTAATCCGGCGTGTTCAAGATCGGCTTCGTAACGATCTATTTTCGCCTCCAGAGCCGCCAGGCGCTCCGGCGCCTGAGCGCGCAGGTGAGCATAGCCGCGCAGAAATCGCCGGCGCAGCTCGAACTCGCCAATCAGCGCATGCGGTTGCGCACTGGCATCACTAACGGCAGAGAAAATTCTCTCGGCGCGCGCGATGAAAGACAGCGTCTCGACGTGCTCGGCCTGCAACGTAACCTCGGCCAAGCCGCGCTCAATACGGCCGGTGAGTTCCTCCACCGGCTCTCGTAGCGGTTCGCCATCGGGCCCGAGCGGAGAGGGCACTACGGTGATCGGTTCGCCAAAGCCAAGCAAGGCGGCGCTGCGGAAGGTTCCTTTGGCGGTATAGTAAAGTCCCGCGGGGATGATCTGTAAGGGTCGGCTAATCGGCGGGGCGGTGTCCGGTTCCGCTTTGGCCGAGCGCGGCAGCGAGAAAGTCGGGGAGTCGCTCGGCGCGTCATGAGCGGCCGCCACACCGAGAGCGATACGCGCGGCGCCGGTTTTCAACGGGCGGAGTCTGGGATCACTGTGGGAAACGCCCTCCGGAAACAAGGCCAGGCTGCCGCCGCGGGCCAGCAAGTCCCTGGCGAGGGCAAACGTGTCAAGATTGCGCGACCCCTGCGCCGGCTCATCCATCTGACGATAGACCGGAAGTGAATCGAAGGCTCGCACCAAGTGACCAATGATCGGCATGCGGAAAAGCGGCGCCTTGGCCAGAAACGATACCGGTCTCGGCGCAAGACAGAGAATAAACAGCGGGTCAATCAGGCCGTTGGGATGGTTGAGCACAATAATCGTGGGCCCCGTTTGGGGGACGCGTTCACTTCCGGTCACGGCAATACGACGAAAGAAAATCCGTAGCACCAGGTTAAAGAGCGCGCGGAAGACCCGGCGGGTCAATCGCCATTCGGTGTGACCGCCGAGCCGCAGCGCCGTATAAATCCATACGCTGCCGCCGACGAGAATCGCGATGGGAACGAGCAACACGCCTTTTTCCAACGAGAGCTTATCCGAAATGGCGCCAATCAACGGGGGCGAAGGGACATCACCAAATAGGTGAATAGAAAAATTGCAGGCGGCCACGGCAGCGGCTCGCTTGCCCGGTTCTACAAGATTGATCAGGGCGGAGTTAATCGGACCGGTCGAGGCAAAAATTAAGATTTCCGCGACGACCATGGCGCTAAAGTATAGCAGTGGACTACGGGCAACAAACACTACCCATACCAGCGGCGCAGCGGCCAGTGTGGCTAAACCGGAGATCCATAGATACGATTGCTTGGTATAGCGTAGGCCGTAATCGCCGAGCCATCCTCCGGCGAAGGTGCCGACGAAACCGGTGACTACGACGATGCTCCCAAACTGTATGGTTGCCTGCGTCTGTGGAACACCCCTAATACGCATCAGTACCTTTATTGTTAAATCTGTGTTTTTTCTGGCAAGATGTTGTGAATCATGCTGAGAGTTCCGATGCCAGTTGTGGCGTAAGTACAAGGTGTTTGACGGTCAGTCCAGCTTGCACGATCTTGCGTCCCAGTTTGGT
>JACOSC010000113.1 GCA_016179055.1 Acidobacteriota bacterium | reverse complement strand
GGCGGAGGGCAGTGGCATTGTCCATGGTGGTTCTCCCGTAGCGCATTTTCGACGCGCGCCTATAATCGGTTCAGCCAACTCATTGTAACCGCGCTCCGCGCGGGGCCAACACCTCGGCCTAGCGCAGGTTCGGGGGATTCGAGCCGGCCGTCCCTGCCGACTTCCGCGCGGCGGCTGACGCCAGCCGTTAGCCCGCTTTCAGCAAAGACGAGCGGGCCACAACTGTCAAGAAAGGAGATTCCCCATGGCCTACTTGAATCTGATTCATGTTAGCGGTGTAGCATTGCTCATGGGTGCCGCCCTCTGGATTTTCGCTTCCGTCTTTCACCCCAATAACCATAACCCGAATGCGCTGGTGGACCCCGCTTGGGCACGCACTCAGATTGCGCTCCTCTTCTTCTATGCGCTAAGTGGCTTGGGCGTAACGGGCCTATATCTTCGACTTGGGGAACAATTTGGACTACTGGGATTGATAGGCTTTGTTTTGGCGCTTCTGGGTTCAGCCTTCAACGTGGCGACCAGCGTGGACTTCGCCTACGTTCTTCCGATGGTCGCCAAGCAAACCACTCCACCCAAAGCCTTGAACGACATGATGAAACCCGGCGGGCCAATCCCTTGGGCTCTCCCGCTCAGTGGCACCTATGTCCTCTTTTTTGTTCCGGGTTATATCCTGCTTGGTATTGCTACTCTGACTACTGTCGCGTTGCCGAGTCTGGCTGGCTGGTTGCTCATCATCGGAATTGTCGCGAGCGTGGTCGGTGTCTTTGGTTCAGCCATCTTCATCATTCGCAGAATTGGTGGGGTGGTGTTCGGAATCGGGTTAGCATGGCTAGGTATCGTGCTCCTGCTGGCATAAGTGTAGCTCGCTCACAATCAAAAGCGCGGGCTAACACCGCGTGCAGCCGACGTTGCTACCGCGCTGCCCCAGCGAAGGTTCGTGTACTTTCGGCGAGTCTTGCCCGCAAAGGTTCGGGCGACACCCGCAACGCGGCTGACGCTGGCCGTTGGGCCGGGCGGAGGGCATGAGGCCAGAGGCAGGAACGAGCGGCGCGCTTTCCAAAGCATACGGATCGGGCACGTCAAACGTAGCTGGGTCGGTGAAGCGCTCGGTCAAACCAAGAGGTCGCTCCAGCTCCAGGGGTCTGTCGTTTTACGTTCCGGGTTCAGACGAACAGCCCCGCGATGTGGAGCCTAGCTCGGCCAGGGTCCACCCTACCCGCAGTGAACATCGGCCCACCCGGAAGGCGCAGCCGCCGTTGATGGCCCGTGGCCCGTCGCGCACGCACCACGCCCTGGCCGGCGGTCACAGGTCAAGAGGGAGTTTGCGCGCGCGTCTCCGGAAGCCGGAACAGGACAAACCGGACGGACGGCGGTTGGCTCAGCCACGCGCCGCTGGCTCAGCCCAAGCGACCCGCGCTCCCCTCAGCCGTCAAGGGCGGCCGGCGTAGTTGCCTGCGTGGTCCGTTAGTGCCATACTTCAGCGTCAGGAATCGTGTACGCCCGTACCGCCAGCGGGAAGTGCGTTTCCCTCTCGCGCCGCCGTTCACACAGGCAAGGGCCGGCACATTCAGCGCGCCTTTCAAAACATCGCCCGGCCCAACCCGGCGTGCAGCCGACCGCGCTGCGCGCGGGGCCAACGGGTCGGCCCTCGCGCAGGTGCGGGGGATTCGAGCCGGCCGTCCCTGCCGACTTCCGCGCGGCGGCTGACGCCAGCCGTTAGCCCGCTCGTTTCCAATCGCAGCGGCGCGCAAATTCGTGCCACCACGTCGGTATGATTCGTGATTGGCGAAAAAACTAAACTGCGGTAATCTATGGCCTGCGGGCACACACCATGGAACTTCTTTTTGAATGGGATGAAAACAAGGCCAGAGAGAACCTCAAAAAACACAAGGTCAGTTTTGAGGAAGTCAAGACGGTTTTCAATGACCCTCTCTTGCTTACCTTCCTCGACGAAGAGCACTCGGAGGGTGAAGAGCGATATATCAGCATCGGCACCTCGGCCACCAGTAGAATTTTGCTTGTCGTTCATGCTGAACGCGAAGCAACCGAAGAAACCCTGATTATCCGGGTCATCAGTTGCCGGAAAGCGACGGCCTCAGAGCGGAGAACCTATGAAGAAGGAGAAGACTGAGCCAATGAAGGTCAAAGCTGATATGCTTCCCGAATACGACTTTACGGGCAAGAAAGGCGTACGCGGTAAGTATTACCGCGCTTACCGACAAGGACATGCGGTCAAGATTTATAACGCTGATGGAACGGTCAGCATTCGGTATTTCACGCTGGAAGATGGTGCCGTTATGCTCGAGCCAGATGTGCGCCGGTTTTTCCCGAACTCTGACGCCGTAAACACTGCTCTCCGCTCTTTGATTGCCTTGATACCGGCCAAGTCCGCTAAGCGTAAAGCCGTTACGAAATTGCACAGAACGGGCCCTAAACTGTAGAGCGTTTTCCCAAATGGCACAGACGATAGCGGGCCAGCATAGGGTTTTGCATTCGTAGAGCGCGGGCTAACACCGTGCTGCACCGGACGCGCGGCTGCGCCGCTTCGATACCGCGGCGGCCATCGGTCTCAACCGTTCGGGTTCTTGAGCGAGTCTTTCTCTGACCGCCGCGCGCCGGTGAGCGCGACCGTTGGGCTGTGCTGGCGGCGTAGCAAGCCAAATCGGGAAACAGTCAGCGGTCAAGCCAAGAGTATAATGGTCACGCTTCACAGCGGGGAGATTCGTCTAGCGGAGTTGATTCATAACATGAAAGGTGTCAGCCGCGCCGAGTCCACGCGCTCAAAGTGGTGGCTGGTTCGGATATATCGTGAGGGCAAAACCTATTCCAAGTTCTTCAGTTATCAAAAATATGGCGGCAAACGCAAAG
>JACOSC010000112.1 GCA_016179055.1 Acidobacteriota bacterium | reverse complement strand
CTGCGCTTGCCCCAGGCTAATCTCCTTGCGCCCCTGCCGGGGCGCGTGCGACTTAATGGTTCGCCTGCTTCGCATGATCGGCACCGGCCCTCTCCAAAATGTCCAAACTCCAGGCTCCTTAAAAACTTCTCAAGTTTCCTCGCTATTCTGCATGTCGTTACGACAAACTGGGGGACTCCTACAGAGCCTGACTGTTTTGGAATCCCAGTTACTATAAACATGCCGCCCCTACGGGGCTGAGAGGCATGCCTGAATATTTGCCCTCCATTTACACAACCAGCTACTGGGCCCTGAAAGAGTGACCGTTAACAGCCGCGGATAGAACGTAAGGAGACAATGCTCCGGCTATTAACTTTTTCCCTTCCACGGCCTCTTGGTTGTTGGGTCTATCGTGTCCGCTGCCCTCATCGGTTTGCGGTCGGCGGTCTCGTCCGTTATCGCCCGGGGAATCCTTCTATCGGGCTGCTAGCGGCGGCGTAAAGACGCTTAGGTATTCGTCCGGCCAAGAAAGCCAGGCGGCCGGCTTCAACTGCGTGGCGCATCGCAGCGGCCATACGCACCGGGTCTGCCGCGCCGGCGATTCCAGTGTTCATCAACACGGCATCGCAGCCCAACTCCATGGCCACGGCGGCATCCGAGGCGGTGCCGACGCCGGCATCGACAATAACCGGCACTTTGACGGTTTCCCGAATGATTTGGATATTGTACGGGTTTTGAATGCCTAACCCGGACCCAATCGGGGCGCCTAACGGCATAACGGCGCCGGCGCCGGCGTCTTCCAGTTTTCTGGCGACCACCGGATCATCATTCGTGTAAGGGAAAACGACAAAGTCATCCTTGACCAAGAGCTTGGTGGCCTCAACCAAGGCGGCCGTGTCCGGGAACAAGGTCCGCTCATCACCGATCACTTCCAATTTTATCCAGTTGGATAACCCTGCCTCTCTAGCCACGTTGGCGACGCGCACGGCCTCGGCCACGGTATAGCATCCGGCAGTATTGGGCAGCAAGACATATTTCTTGGGGTCGAGATGACTGAGGAGAGAGTCCTCGGAGCGATCGTATATGTTGACGCGACGAACCGCTACGGTAATGACTTGAGTGCCGGAGGCTTCCCAAGCTTCCGCCATTACCCGAAAATCCGGGTACTTGGCGCTCCCTAAAATCAAGCGTGAGGAGAATGTCCTTCCCGCAAGCACTAAATTATCCATCGTGAAAGTCCTCCCTACCCTCCTCCAACAAGCCTTACAACTTCAACTTTATCGCCAGGCTTTAATAAGATTCGTTCCCAATCTTTTCGTTTGATGAGGGTATTATTTAATTCAACCGCTATATGGTCCGTCCCCAGCGGAAGTTTTTCGAGCAAGGCCCGAATCGTCGAATTCGGCATGGTCGTAAAGCTCTTACCGTTCAATAGCACTTCGATCATAGTCGCATCTACAAACTCATGCCTGCCGGATCGAATACTTTAGCTCGGTCATGCCAAACTTTTCAGAGACGGCTAGAATATTAAGTGAAGCTTGACCGACCGAAAAGGCCGGCAGAGTAACATCGAGAATGAATAACCCGTAGGTATCGGTTCTTCCAGAAAAGAGGGTGGGGCGGAAGGAACTACCCAGAATCTGTATGATGACTTTGACGTTCGGCACGGGAATGCCGTCGGGATTCAAGCTAGTCAAGACTCTCAGCAGGACGTGCCTACCCGCACGAAGATCCGCGGTATCCAGCAGTCTAAGCGAAATGCCGCCGGCTAGCGATGGCCGACCTTCCGTCATGTCTCGTAGCACGGGTGGCGTTGGCGATCCTGCCCCTTGTATGCCTTGAGAAATATCGGGTGAGGAATTAGGTATCGCACGCATGGCCAAATCACCAGACAAAGGCTGCGTCGATAGCCACGAGCGCGCAATCATGCCGGTGGGGCTATTTACCTCCGGCGCAGGCGTCACCGGGACCCCAATAATTTCTCTATTTAATTCGGGGACCGGCTTGGCCATCTTTGAATTTTCCTTTTCCAAACCGGAGCGCAGTTTTTCAATGCCTTCCTGTTGGATGACCTTGAGAATGTCCTTATGTTGCTTTGTGGTCATCTCTTGCGTCCATGCTGCCAGATTGTTAGCATGAGCTTGATCTTGGTAGGAAAATCGTTTGGTCAGAAGAATGGCGCCGCCAACGTATATATGCGTTACAATCTCGTACCGCGGAGCGCCCTTGTCTTCCGTCTGTACGTGATAGCGTACCCCCTGATAAAGGACTTCTGTATTGAAACCGGTACCCATCACAATAATGCCCCACTTAAATATGAACTATATACGGCCAGCCCAAAAAAAACAAGCACAAAAAGGCTAACTGATCAGGTTTGGCCGATCGATACGATTAGGTGTGCGCTGGAAGAGATCGCCAAGGTGAGGCGATGGAGGGTTCCAAGCGGCGCCCGCACCGGTTCAATCGATATCGGGGTTGCTAAGAACGGTCACAGGTCCCAGCGTCATTAGGGAACTTTTCAGGGAAGCCGCGCTGCCGGCAACTACAATGACCTGTCCACCCGGATCAAAATAGCGCTCCGCGACGCGGCGAACATCTTCCAATGTGACTTGCTCCACTCGAGACGGGAAGGCATCAAGATAGTTTGATCCGAGCTGATAGAGCTCGATATCCAGCCATCGCGCGGCGATCTGATCGGCACTTTGGAAGATTGCCGTATATTGATTGATGAGGGCTTTCTTGGCCTCAGCCAAATCCTTAATGTCGCCAACGCCCTTCATCAGCTTCAAGGCCTTAATGGCTTCATGCACTACGGCCGCGGCCTGCTCGGAGCCTGTAGAGAGACTAATAATGAACGGGCCGGGAAGCCGCCTCATCTCCATACGCGCTTCCACGACGCCTTGGTAAGATTGCGTTTGCCGTAAATGATCGCGCAAGTAGGATTGCTTATCCCCACTGAACATCTGATTGAGCAGTCGTACTGGAAAATAATCATCGCCATCGCGGGCAATGCCGATTTGACCGATTCGTACTTGCGCCTGAGGCAGGTCCGGTCTGTCGATCAAATACACCTTGGTGGCGCCGGGGGCTTGCGCCCGCAAGAAGGTGAATGGCGGTGTATCGTCTTTTACCCAACCACCAATCTTTCGACGAGCCGACTGCTGGAGACTAGCCGGATCTATGCCGCCGACCACCGCCAGTATGGCGTTATTGGGACGATAGAATTTGTTGTGGAATTCCTTAATGTCGCCCAGAGTGATGTTATTGAGCGTTTGGGGCGTTCCCCGTAGCGGCCTTGCGTACGTAGTATTCTCGAAAAGCTTCTTGAGCAGCAACTGCTCGGCAACCACGGTAGGATCTTCTCTCTCTTTATTAATCGCTTCGAGACACTTTGACTTGAGCCTTTGGTACTCGTTCTCCAGGAACGCCGGGTTGATCGCTAGGTCGGTAATTAGGCCGAGGATACGAACGGCTTCCCTAGCGGGTCCTCGCCCAATGAGGTGCGTGCCGTCCCAGGTCACTTCGATATCGATGGCTATATTCTGGTTACGCAGTTCGTCGGCGATTTGTTGGCGCGATCGTTGCAGAGTGCCGGCCTTCAGCATTTCCGCCGTTATATGGGCCAGCCCACCTTTGCCCATCGGATCAAAGGTTGCCCCAGATTTGATGAGCAAATGAACCGTTACCGTCGGTGTCTGGCGCTGTTCGGCGACTAATACGGAGAGGCCATTAAGCAACGTGCGCTTCATCACTTTTGGAGCGCGGATCGGTGATTGCGCGAGGCCGAACACCGCGGGCAGAATCAAAAGGATCACGGGAAGAATCCATCGACGTGACATTCTCATAACTATTCCTATCGTGGCGCCGCCGCAGACCCACGCGGCCTGTTCTTAGCGTACAACAACTTCCGGCTCACGTTTCATGGTCCGCGGCTAGGGTTCCTCCCCAGGTTCCGCGTCTTTTTTAAAATAGAGCCTCTGCAAATAGTCATCCACACGCTGAAAATAAAACTGGTCACGCAGACAATTGATGTCCGCTTGCTCTTGTTCCAGATACTGCCAGGCGGCTCCATCGGAAATAAAGTAGAGCGGTCGTTCGGACTCTATGAATTCGCTGACTCGGTTGACCAGATTTTCCCGACCGGGCCAGGGCCACCCTGAGGCAATCATTTCCCACGCGGGCTTCAATCCCATCTGCCGGTACCCTTCGACGAGCGGTGTTAATCTTCCTGGGAGAAAGACCGCATCGTCCGGCGCGTTTTTATACATATGCGTGATGATGTCTTTTTTTCTCTGCTCGATTTGATTAAGTTTTTGGATGGGCGCTGAGCTGATGAGCAGTATGGCCGTACCCAGACCGGTAGCCAATGCGTATTTCCACCACGTGCCCGCTTGCAGGCGATCGCCGATGTTATTTATATAAATCCCCGCCAGCATAGCCATCCCCGGCACGCCCACCAGTACGTAGCGGGCATAATGTTTCATATCAGCGTCCATCAATAAGGCCATGTAGGGCAAAGCCACGAAAAAGAAAGCTATCGCCAAAAGCTCCGGATAGGAGGCGTTATAAATCGGTCCGGCCTCCGGGGCACTCTCCAGCGAATCGGGTCGGCGCCGCGCAGACCATCCCCGGTCCCTCCAGCGGCGAACCAGCTCAATTACGGCCGGCGGGAGCATGACCGTTCCGACCGGCGAGTTCATGAACATATACATGGCCAGGTAGCCCAGCAGTGTCCAATCGAACGTTCTGGTGCGGGGTACTTTTGAGAGCCAATATGCCACATAGGCCGGATACTCGCCCGGATGATTCCAGGCGATCCAAAGCGGGCCGGCCAGTGCAACCATGAGGGCCGGCAGCACCGTACCGGCCATCACTTTCCAGCCATGGCCGCTGCGATTTCGTGTATGGATAAAGGGCAGCGCGAAAAATAGCGGGATAAAGACCAAAGAGTTTTCTCGGACGCCGGTCATAATGCCGATCACCGCTGAGCCTAGCACAATAAATCGTAGACGACCCTCCTCGATACCTTTCAAATGAAAGCAAAGGCCTAACATGAGGAAGAAGAACATCGGGATCTCCGTCATGATAAATCCGGAATAAATCACGAAGTAGGGGGAAGTCATCAAAACGATAGTCCCCAGCCAGGCCGCCTGCGTGTTGAGCAAACGTTTTAAGAGGAAATAATATAAAATCAGCGTGCCGCTGCTCAGGCAAAGGGTAGTGAGTTGAATGACTTTATAAGCTTCCGTGTACGGCATTTGAAAAAGACGCTGAGCGACTTCCCATATGGGGATATTGTAAGCGACAAAGTAGACGCGGCCGAACCCCAAATTAGAATGGCGGTGTGTAACAATTTGCCAAATGAAATCGTAGCTGTCCCAATCTCCGGCAAAAGGAGTACGGAAATAGTAAAAGAGCACCCATGAGACGACGCCTAAGATGAACAGATACCGTGATTCGTGTTTCATAGAGTCCATAGTTTTCTGCGGAACGGTGGTTTTGTCAAGACCTACCGCCAAACTTGATTCACCGCAAGAGGTCGAGTATTTTAAGAGTGGCGGCCAATGAATCAAGTTTGATACGAGACCGTTATTTCGATTCCCTTTGACCGCGGACAACGAACAACGAGCCCCTTAGCTTTAGCCTACTTCGTGGCTTCACCCACCTTGTGCGCTAATCACAGGCCTCGTCGGTCTGAGGCCGCATCTCGTTAGTCCTTACTGGCTCAATTTTCTCCTCTTGTCGGTTTAGGGGAAATGAGGCTACAATCAGGTATGGTCGATTCTGGAATGGTCAAGAAGTGGCAGATACTGCACTCAGAGCGGTTGGGGAACTACCGAGTATTTACCGTCAGGCAGGACACCTGCCGTTCTCCCCGGTCCGGGCAAGAACACACTTTCTTTGTGATCGAGGGGACCGAGTGGACTAATATCATTCCGATTACGGAGGACGGCCATGTGGTCATGATCGAACAGTTTCGTCATGGCGTGCAAGCGGTGACGTTGGAGGTTCCCGGTGGTATGATTGACGCGGACGATGCTTCGCCGGTGGCCGCGGCTCGGCGCGAGTTGCTTGAGGAGACCGGCTATGAGGCCGAGGAGCTCATCCCACTTGGCGTGGCCGCGCCGAATCCGGCCATTCAAAATAATCGCTGCCACACCTTTTTGGCGCGGCCGGCCCGGCAGGTGCGCCGACAGGACTTGGACAGCGCCGAAGACATACATATCCGCCTGGTTCCCTTGGCAGACATTCCGGGGTTGATTGCCGACGGCAGCATCTCGCACGCCTTGGTGATCGTAGCCTTTCATTGGTATCACCTTTTTGAGGTGGGCCTGATCAAGCGATGATCTTCAGAGAGGAGCGAAATTTATGGCGACAGGGATCAGCCATTTCGGGCTGACTAAAATTGAACAGATTTCGGTAACCGTCCATGATCTGGAAAAAGCCGTGGTGTTTTACCGAGATTACTTAGGCCTGCGGTTTCTCTTTAGGGGACCGCATATGGCTTTCTTCGATTGCGGCGGCATACGGGTCATGTTGGCCGTTCCCGAAAGCGCGAAGTTCGATCATCCCTCCTCGATCGTTTACTACAAGGTGGATGATATTGATTTTGCGTTTAAAACGCTCAGCGCCCGCGGCGTGATCTTCCATGGCAAGCCTCATTTAATAGCCAAGCTCCCCGATCATGAGCTCTGGATGGCTTTTTTTGAGGATGTGGACGAAAATACGATGGCCCTGATGTGCGAAGTGCGCAGTCAATAGGCGTCTCACATGTTCAAATTTTGAACATGCGAGTGGAGTACTTGCCACGAAGGTACAAAATTTGTAACTGTTAACGGGAATCGGGGGCCAGGGATCAGGGGCCAAGGGCCCGGGTGGTGCCGATGCCTGTTAGGAATTATCGTGATTTAGAGATTGCGTAGTAGCGCGGATGCGTAACGGATTGCGGAAGTCTTTGGAAATGAAATCCAAGTAATATTGCCCGATCCCCGACCCCAGTGAACTGTTACCAAAATTTTACTATAATACCTGCTTCCTTTGTGGCCTGCTGTCTTGGTGACAAGATGGTTTTCTTGATGTTGGGCATCGCTGTCGGCTCTATATCTGGGGCTGGACGACGACGGAGCCCCGGTGGGCCCTCCTGCCGCGGTGATTGGACAAGATTGATTCGATGCGACCTTTCTTTTGGCAGATTTCGAAAATACGGGTCAAGAACCCCGTTACGGTCTAATTGCCCCGACCTCTCGAGAAGATCGTGGTCCTGAGGGTAGCTATCCTTGAGTTTCAATAGACTTAGTTTCAAGGAAGACGGTGGTATGTTTGTTGCTATTTTTCGGCCTCCGCATGGCGGATCGAAGGCGCGATCCATGAGGGAAACATTTATAGTATTACGAAATGCATACGCCCGTATCTCTGGGGAGAATTATTATTATAGTAGAAGCCGATAGGCGATGTGCCGGGAATGCTAATTTTTAATTCTTATCATTCCTGCCGCGGCAGTCGGCGGCCATTTTAAGGTAACCAGTGGCCAACGGCAATAAGGCATTGCTAGAGGAGCAAAGAATGTACGTACCGCATCTTATTTTTTGGGAAGTCACCAAAGGGTGCAATCTTAGATGTATCCACTGCCGAGCGACACCGACCGAGCTTGCCTCACCTGCGGACCTATCGACCGAAGAGGCCTTTAGGGTAATTGACGAGATTGCCTCGGTTTCACAGAGTATATTAGTCTTGAGTGGGGGAGAGCCCCTCTTCCGTCGCGACCTTTTTGATATTGCGGCTTATGGAACGCAACGAGGTCTACGGATGGCGCTTGCCACCAATGGAACTCTGGTTACTCAAGAGGTGGCGCAACGAGTCCTGGATGCGGGTATACAGCGTGTGTCGATAAGCCTCGATGGTGGACAGGCGAGTACGCACGACAGCTTCCGCGCGATACCGGGCGCCTTCGATGGCGCTATACGGGGATTCCGTAACCTGAAGGCCGTCGGCATGAGCATGCAGATTAATACAACTATAACCAACCACAACTACAAAGAGATCGACAATATTCTTAAGTTAGCTCTTGAGCTGGGCACGGATGCCTGGCACTTGTTTTTACTTGTGCCGGTCGGCTGTGGTCTTGGCATTGCCGACGAACAAATGCTCTCGGCCCAGACCTACGAAGTTCTGTTGAACTGGATTTACGATCAGTCTAAGGTCCAACCGATGAACATTAAAGCCACGTGCGCTCCGCATTATTTTCGTGTCCGTGCGCAACGCATCCTCCAGGATCGCAAAGAAGGCCGTGAGGCGCCGGCCTTCAATCCGGCGCGCCATGGGCATCCTAATACGGGCGGCGATGGTAATGGTGGCGCACATCCCTGGTTTTCTTTAACCAAGGGCTGCCTGGCGGGAACTGGGATTTGCTTTATTTCTCACAAGGGTGAAGTAAACCCATGTGGCTATTTGCCGATTTTGGCGGGCGATCTACGTCGCGACTCCTTTGCGGATATCTGGCGCGACTCGTCGATTTTTGAGCAACTCCGCGACATGAACAACCTTACCGGTAAATGTGGACTTTGTGAATTCAAGCACATCTGCGAAGGATGCCGAGCGCGTGCTTTCGCCGCCACCGGCGATTATCTAGCGGAAGAACCATTTTGCGTTTATGAGCCGAGGAGGTAAAGGCCATGACTTCATCGCAGGGAAACCGAGATTTAGAGAGTTGTGCCACATGCAAGTTCCGCGATCACAGCATTTTCTTTGGCCTTAATGGCGAACAAATAAAGCGACTCGATACCGTTCTGCACATCAATGCCTATCCTAAGGGCGCTATTTTATGTTTCGAAGGGGATGCTCCCCGTGGCGTGCACTGCCTTTGCTCAGGAAAAATAAAGTTGACGCGTTCAAGCGGCGATGGTAAGACGGTTATTGTGAAGATCGCCAGCCCAGGTGATATACTAGGGGCCGAATCCATAATATCTGGAAACCGCCACGAAGTCACGGCGGAAGCGCTAGAGCCTTGCCAAGTAAAATTTCTACGTCGCGAGGAGTTCCTGCAATTAATCAAGGAGAATGGGCCGGCTTGCTTTAGACTAGCGCAAAAGTTGAGTGATGAACTATGTAAATCCTATGTGCAGATCCGGGATATGGGTTGCAAGGTTTCCACCATGGCTAGGCTTACTTCACTGCTACTTAGATTGATGTCGAAATACGGAGAGAGCACTTCACTGGGCGTCCGATTGAACGTGAAGCTCCGTCAAGAAGAACTGGCGGAGATGATCGGCGCTTCGCGAGAGACTACATCACGTCTTCTAACCAAGCTAAAAAAGCAAGGAATCATGCAAACCAAAGGAAGAAGCATGATTATTCTCGATAAACGCGCGCTTGAGAATCAACTTTTCCCTTATTAGATTATTGCTCTGTAAACATCTACGCTTTTTTCCAGATTACGCTAGGAAAAAGAGGTTCTCCTCACGGAGAACAGCGAGCATCATAATTCCTGTCCAGGCAAAAAGGGAGAACTCCGTTCCCACTTTGAAACTTCGCAGATTGCCATCTAAATTGTTTGTAACTGTTCAGGGCCGTCGCCGGCCGGTCCCCGAAGGGGTCACCTTTTCCGAGCGTAGTCTCGGGCAAGTCGTAGCGGCTTAATTGTCAAATTTGTTTGTGGCGGCAAACCATTTTCGGGAGATGGGTGTCCTGCTTTATTCATGCGGCTCCTTGACGGTTTTAACCTCCTTCGACTTTTAAACTTTTTGTATCAACTCAATAAATCTGGGCAAACCATTTACCACCAGCCCGCAGGGTCGCTGGGTAATAGTCCCACTCGTTAGGGCTTGATAATAATTTAGAGGCGGTCTCCTGATCCGGTATACTGGATTGTGGAAGTGAACGGTTGAGGCATAGGGCCTCAGCCGCCATGTAAGAAAGGAGATCGCAATAGTTAAATCGGCCGCGTAGCGGCATAATGACTCTAGCCGTGCCTTTCAAGGCACGGTAGGTCCGGCGGCGGAAATCCCTTCCGTCCCGACGCTGTCGGGACGATTGAACCGCATGCACGGGATAAATAATTATGGCCAATACCTTCACTTCGCGCCACGACCCCATTGTCTTCAGTACCAAAAACAGAACCGGGAGCGGTAGCGACCGGGTAAGCGCCGTATGGCACATAGACCCGGTCGCTACCGCTCCCGGTTCTGTATCCGTGTCGAGCGCCTCTACCGTTGGAGCATCATCCCCAGAAGGCCTTTAAGGAAGCGTATGTGGAATTCCTGCAATAATACGGGATCGCCTAGGAGACAGGTTAGGGCCGGTTGCCCCTGATGGTCGTTTCGTTATGAGATTAACTATTAACAAAAAGCTGTTGTTAGGTTTTCTAACGGTCTCCATACCCGCCACTATCGTGTTGAGCGGCGTGTGTTATTTCTCCTTACGGGAATTGATCCGCGCCAATCAACACTTGGAAGAAATTAGCCGGTCGTTGAATGCGATTAACACGCTTAATCTGTCTATAAAAGAGATGACCGTGCCGATCAATCGCTATATGGCGGATCGCGATGATGAGAATAAGAAGCGCTTCACTGAATTGAGAAACGTCATTCATAAGGATCTCGACCGCTGCGGCAGCCTTATGTGCCATGGCGCTTCCCGCAAACCCATTGATATGGCCAAACGCATAAGGCCTTTGGTGGAAGAAATTGAGGCCAAAGCCGTAGAGGTTTTCCAGCAGAATGATCCCGTCAGCGATCCGCTTCACATGATAGCTCTAGCGGATAGTTTAAATAAATTATCCGACGCGCCGGCGCGGCGCATCGCTTCCATGTCGGAGACTCTAAGCGCCAGAGTAGAATCGCTCAGAGAAAAGTCACTGCGCGTCAGCGTAGTTGTGCAGCGGCTCTTGCTGGTATGCACGATCTCGATCATTGTGCTTGCGGTTCTGGTAGCGTGGTTCGTCGCAAGAAAGTTGTCCGGCCCAATTCAGAAGTTGGTTACGGGAACGCAGCGGATCGTCGAAGGGGACCTGGAATATCGAGTGGCCATCACAGAGAAGGACGAGATCGGGGAACTGTCGGCGGCCTTTAACGACATGATCGACGAGTTGAAAGAGTATCGGAAAGGCAGAGAGGAATATAGCCGACAGTTGGAAGGGGAAATTCAAAGCAAAACGGCGGCGCTGCAACAGGCCGACAAATTAGCCTCGATCGGAGTGTTGGTAAGCGGCGTGGCTCATGAATTAAACAACCCGCTCACGAGCATTCTAATGAATGTGGATCTCGCCATGGAATCCCTGCCGGAGCAAAGCCCGTTATTTCGACTCTTGAAGAAGACCGATGAGGATGCGACGCGCTGCCGGAGAATCGTGCAAGATCTTCTACATTTTTCGCATCATGGGGACTTGAACCCAAGTTACCGTTCCCTGAATGAAATGGTGGAGAAGGCCATCGTTCTGGTGCAGAATGAGATTTTCTTGCGGGATATCGACGTCCATAAGGAGTTTTCTCCGAATTTACGAAAGGTGTATTGCGATGATGCTCGTATCGAACAGGTGCTGGTAAATGTTATAATAAATGCTTTACAGGCTATGCCTCGAAAAGGGACCTTGCGCATAACCACGCGGGAGGGGAAGAATTGCGTCGAAGTCGTGATCCAGGACAACGGACCGGGTATCCCGAAGGAAATGCGCTCAAAGGTGTTTGATCCATTTTTTACTACAAAGCGGGATGGAACAGGTCTGGGCCTGTCCATCTGTTATGGTATTATGACTCGGCATAGAGGCGTTATAACGATCGCTAGTGTCACAGAACAAGAACTGAACTTGGGCAGCCCTCATTCATCCACGGGGACTACCGTTACAATAGGACTGCCGACATAAAAGCATGAAGGACGAAACTAAGCCTGCCGCCCGAATTTTGGTGGTAGATGACGAGCCCAACATTTGTGAAGCCATTCAGGAAGCCTTAGAAAGGGTTGGCTATAGCGTGGCCATCGCCGGCAACGGCGCCGGGGCCATGGAAAAAATGCGTGACCAGATGTTCGATCTGGTTATTTGCGACATAAAGATGCCCGACATGGATGGCCTGCAACTTCTGGAACAGATCAAGGAAAATCACCTCAACCTGCCGGTGATCATGATCACCGGTTATGCTTCCATCGATTCCGCGATCGCGTCCATGCGGAAGGGTGCCCATGATTATATTTCAAAGCCATTCAAACCGGATCAAATTCGTTTGGTAGTCGAAAAGACACTCAAACAGCAATCGTTAATCGAGGAAACCGCCTATTTATGGGGCGAGCTGAAGAGCCTATATGGGCGCAGCGTCATTGTTGGAAAGAGCCAGGCGGCCAGAGAGGTTTTTGGCTTGGCCAGGAAAGTCGCCGAGACCAATTCGAGTGTTTTGGTCACGGGAGAAAGCGGCACCGGAAAAGAAGTCTTGGCTCGATTTATTCATCTCAACAGCGGCAGAGCCAACAAGGCGTTTGTCACGGTAAACTGCGCGGCCATTCCGGAGAACTTATTGGAGAGTGAATTATTCGGCCATAAGAAGGGCGCCTTTACCGGAGCGATCTACAACAAGAAGGGGAGCTTCGAGATCGCCATTGGCGGGACTATCTTCCTAGATGAAATTGCTGAGTTGAAGGCCGAAATGCAGGCGAAAATCCTGCGCGTTTTGGAAGAGCGCGAGATTAAGCGAGTCGGCTCTGAGGAGTCTCTACGTGTCGATGTGCGTGTCATTGCCGCTTCGAACAAACAATTGGAGGACGAAGTCAGGGCGGGTCGTTTTCGCGATGACCTGTACTACCGATTGAATGTCGTTCAGATTGTGGCCCCACCGCTTAGCCGGCGCAAGGAAGACATACCGGTTTTGGCCAGGCACTTTTTGAAGATCTACCGTGAGGAGATGAAGAAAAACATCATTGATTTCTCCGATGAAACGATTACGGCCCTTGCGGCTTACCATTGGCCGGGCAATATTCGCGAATTAAAAAATGTGGTTGAAAGAGCCGTGATCTTAACTCCCAATAACGGCTATGTTCGAAGAAAACACCTGCCGCAGCCGATGCTAACCCAAATAAAAGAAGCGGAGGATAATGTCGGATCTGATGAGACGCTGAATCATCTGCTGCCTTTAGAGGAAATCGAACAGCAATATATTGAAAAAGTCTTGCAGCTTTGCGGCGGGAATAAAATCAAAGCCGCTAAGATTCTCTGCATCACACCGGTGACGATCTGGCGTAAAGTGCGCAAGCTGAATTCATTCGGGTAGACTTCGGCACGCTCTCATTCCTTATGGGGAGGCGGCGTGATAAGGATCCTGTTCCTCGACCTCATACGATCTGAATCGCCTGAGGATAGCGTTGAAGGGCTTTCTTCCCATGTATTACATATTGTAATATATCCAACCTATTGAATTTACTACTGTTACGAGACACCCTTTAAAAATGTAATGATTTACCAGCCTTACCCACTTTTGCAACAAAGAGCTCGCAACACTCCCAGCGCCATAACGAATTCATTAGCAATAGGTTACAGCCGGTCGTAGAAAACCGTCTTTACTCATTGTCGGGCACTAAATTTGCTATAAGCACAAGGGGGAAAACGCAGGAGCCATCAGACATGGGAGTATCAAACGTTACAGTGATTAAAAAAGAAGATGCTCTAAAGTCGGTTGAAGGTAGCAACTTGACCATGCGCTGGCTATTTGAAAATGATTGGCTGGAGGTGGCCGCCCTTGAGATCAACCCCTTGTCGACGGTGGAAGAATCCGATTTGTGCGAGAATCCGTCGCTACACTTTATTATCGAAGGGGAATTGGCTTTTGAATCGTCTGAAGAAATTCATTTTCTTTCTAAGGGAGATTGTATTTGTTTCCACGAGAAGGCTAATTATCGAATAATTAATCACAACGAGCATAAGGGCATTGTCTACACATTTTTTATTAGATCGGAAACATCTCATTTCTAAGTAAGATTTCTCAGGGCGATAACACACAAACCTAAAAAGGAGAAGAACACAATGATAGCTAAATTAGTAAAGATCACAACGTTGCTTTCACTCGGTCTCTTTGTGATTTGCTATGGGGCTTATGTTAAAGCCGGTGATGCCGGTAAGCCGGGCGCTGACCTGCATAAGACCCATTGTTTTAAATGTCATGGTGAGTCGGGCAAAGGCGATGGCCCGGCCGCGAAGATTCTGAAGCCTAAGCCGACCGATTGGTCGGATGCAGAAAAAATGTCGAAGGTCAAGGACGAAGATTTGATGAAGATGATAAAAGAGGGCGGCGCGTCCGTTGGCAAATCCAAACTGATGCCGGCGTTTAAGGAAAAGCTCAGCGATGATGAGATTCGCCAGACGGTCAAGTTCGTTAGATCCTTCAGCAGTCAAAAATAAGCAGCCGGATAATGGAGAAGCGCAATTATGCAAGCCAATAAATTCCGTATCATTGGGCTAGTTCTGGTTGCGGGTCTCCTGGCCTTTACTTGGCTTCGGATCGGGCTGTCAAAATCTACGGAGATTCGGCAGCCGATCCGTTTCAATCATAAGAAGCATGTCCAAGGAGGCTTGGAGTGTTCGGGATGCCATCAGACCGTAAAAGACCAAGCCACGGCGGGAAGACCGGAGACCAGTCTTTGTATGACCTGCCACGAGGCGTCCGTTACCAAGAACCCCGAGGAGAATCTGATCCGGGAATACGCGCAGCGCCACGAAGAAATTCCGTGGCAGCGCGTCATCAAGCTGCCGGATCACGTATTCTTCTCGCATCGCCGGCATGTCAGCACAGAGAAGCTTGATTGTACGAGTTGTCACGAAGCCATCGGCCAGAGCAGCGAACCGCCCAGCCGCCCCATCAAATTTTCAATGGACAGTTGCTTGGCGTGTCATCAAAAAATGAAAGCCTCCGTTGATTGTGTGGCCTGCCACAAGTGAGCCGCATGCCAAAAAAACGATTAATGACTCGTCAAGAGCGAGGAACGAAATGCAACGAAGAAACTTTATCAAGCTGGTAGGTGGAACCACGGCCGGTCTGGCTCTCACTAGCTGCGCGACGCGCCAAACCCTGCCGGTCAAGGACCCTCTGAGTGAGTGGCGGGCTGGAGCCGAGCAATGGATACCTTCCACGTGTCTACAATGCCCCGGCGGTTGCGGCATACAGGCCCGCATCGTTGACGGCAACGTGATCAAACTCGAAGGGAATCCTCTTCATCCCATCAACAACGGGCGTCTTTGCCAGGTGGGGCAAGCGGGATTACAAGTTCTCTACCATCCCGATCGCTTGCGCGGACCCATGATACAAACCGGCAAAAAGGGCTCGGGGCAATGGCAGCGTTTGTCGTGGACGGAAGCTATCAAAACGGTAGGGGGCCGTCTGCGGGAAATGCGTTCGCGCAATGCCTCACATTCCATGATGCTATGGGACGGTTACGGCTCCGGACTCATGAGCGCGCTCTTTCAAAGATTCGCGGAAGTTTATGGCTCGCCTAATTACTGTAGCTATGCGAGCGGCGATGGGATGGCGCCGGCCTACTATGCTGAGCAGGGACTCGCCAATCCGGTGGGCTATGATTTGGAAAATGCCAATTACATTCTATCCTTTGGCTGTGATTTGTTGGGACAATGGCGCTCGCCCGTATGGGCTCAGCGCGTCTATGGCTATCTCCGACAAGAGCGACCGGGCCCTAAAGCAAAGCTTGTGCAAGTCGAGCCGCGTCTTTCGCTGACCGCGTCGAGAGCCGATGAATGGATTCCTGTGCATCCCGGCGCCCAAGGGGCACTGGCGCTGGCGATCGCCTATGTTCTTATTCGTGAGGATTTGTACGCGGCGGACTACGTAAGCCAGCATACTTTTGGCTTCGACGATTGGACCGATGCTGCCGGGCGCCGGCATATGGGATTTAAGAGTCTAATCTTGAAAGAGTATCGCCCGGATGACGTCGCCGGTATCACGGGAGTGCCCGTAGATACGATCATAAGAATTGCCAAAGAATTTGCTCAGCACAGGCCCGCTTTAGCCATTGGTGGTCCCGGCGCCACCATGTTTTCCAACGGTACGTACACGGCCATGGCCATACATGCGCTCAACGCGCTGGTGGGCGGCATTGGCGCCCCCGGCGGTTACTTTAGTCAGAGGGAATTTCCCTTTAAGCCCTTTTCGCCCGCCAATAGAGACGCTATTGCGCAGAAGGGATGTTCCATGCCCCGCCTGGGCGACGACGAGTCGCACCCCTTGATCTCGCAGGGCCGGCCGGACCTGAGTGAAGCCCTTCTTACCGAAACGCCTTACCCCGCGGAAGTTTTGTTTTTGTATTACGCCAATCCGCTTTTCTCGACGCTGCAGCCGGAGAAATTAACCAAGGCTTTTGAAAAGATCCCTCTCGTGGTAAGCTTTTCACCCTTCATGGATGAAAGCGCTCAGCATGCCGATATCATTCTGCCGGACCACACTTATCTCGAGCGTTGGCAGGATGTGCCGGCGGCCCCTACGTCGGGGGCCATTGTGTTGGGCATGGCGCAACCGGTGATCAAACCGCTTTACGATACGCTCCATACGGGCGACGCCCTGATGTTAATTGGAAGGGAAATTGGCGGGTCCGTCAAAGAGGCCTTCCCCTGGCAGGATTTTAAGTCGCTGCTGGTCGAATCAGTACAGGGAGTCTTTGAGGCTAAGCGAGGGAGCGTATTTACCGAATCTTTCGAGGCGGAAAATGTTCGACAGTTGGCCAAGCGCGGATGGTGGATCCCCACACATAGTTCCTTCGACGATTTTTGGAACGATCTGCTCAAGAAGGGCGGTTGGTGGGAACCCCAAGATTCTTTTGACGAATGGGGAAAGACCTTTCAAACGCCATCGGGAAAATTTGAGTTCTACTCGCAATTGTTGGCCGCCAAGCTTGCCGGCTTGACACCAACCGTGGGGGCTGGCGCCCCAGGGCGGCGCATCGATGCCATGAAGCCGCTGCCGGCGGAGATGGGCGGCGGAGCGGACAGTGATAAGATGGTTCTGCCTCATTATGAGGCGCCCAAGTCATCGGTCGCTAAGGATGGGTCCACGTTTTATCTGAACGTATTCCGACCGGAAGTGTTGGTTGGCGGAGGGGCGGCCATACCCCCTTGGCTCCAGGAGATTATCGGGCCGCACGTTTTCATGAAGTGGGATTCCTGGGTGGAAATCAATCCCGCCACGGCTCAGAAGTTGGAGATCAACGACGGGGATTGGATATGGGTGGAGTCTTCGAAGGGGCGGTTTCGAGTTAGAGCCAAGCCATATCCGGGAACCATGCCCAATGTGATCAATGTTCCTTATGGCTTGGGCCACACAATGCCCGGTGAGTGGGCCAATCAGCGCGGCGTTAATCCCTTGTTGATCATGGAAGGAAAGTCGGATCCGATCAGCGGTATGGCCGCGCCGGGCTTAACCCCTGTGCGGATATACAAAGCGTGACCGCCCTAGCCGCCCCGCAGTAATAGTCTCAGCCAGTCTTGTAGCGATGGCGAATGGACCGAATATCGTTTCGTGAGAGGCGGACGGCGCAGGAGTTATTGGGAGGACAATATGCCTAAATGGGGCATGGTTATTGACCTGGATAAATGTACGGGATGTCAAGCCTGTGTTGTGGCTTGCAAGACCGAGAACAATATCCCGTTTTCGACGCCGGAGCAGGCAGAGATGGGTCGCACCATCTCGTGGATTGAGATAATTCCGATCATGGAAGGCGAGTATCCGCGCCCCAAGCTGCGCTATTTGCCGAGGCCCTGTTTGCAATGCGACCACCCGCCGTGCATCAAGGTCTGTCCAGTTTATGCGACGTATCGGAATCCCGAGGGATTGGTGGGGCAAGTTTATTCGCGCTGCATTGGTTGCCGTTATTGCACGGCGGCCTGCCCGTACACGGCCAAGTATTTTAACTGGTCGGCTCCTACTTGGGCAAAAGAATTTGAGCCGTGTCTCAATCCGGATGTTTCAAAAAGGCCAAAGGGTGTCGTCGAGAAGTGCACTTTTTGCCATCACCGATTGCAAAAAGCCAAAGAAAAAGTGAAAGCCGAAGGTCGTGAGCTCAAAGATGAAGATTATGTGCCGGCCTGCGTGCAAACGTGCCCGGCTGGAGCCATGTACTTTGGCGACTTGGATAACCCCAATAGCAAGGTCACACAACAAACCAAAAGTCCTCGAGCTTTTCGGTTGTTGGAAGAACTAGGAACGGAGCCGAAAGTTATTTATTTGACCGAAGGAGAATGGCATGGCGCATACAGAAAGTAACCAGTCGCTGAATGCGGATTATCGACTGTTCGACCCGGTCGAACGGACCGGAACGGCTTTCTATTTGGTTGTAGCCACACTGCTGGCCGTCGCCGGGTGGGGCTTCTATGCGTGGACAAGGCAACTAGAGGAAGGGTTGTGTGTCACGGGCCTCAATCGCCCGGTCTATTGGGGTTTCTATATTACGAATTTTGTCTTCTTCATCGGCATCAGCCATGCCGGCACGCTGATCTCGGCTATACTGCGGCTCTGCCATGCCGAATGGCGGCGGTCAATTACCCGCGCCGCCGAAGTCATTACCGTGCTCGTGCTCTTCTTCGGCGTGGGCAACATCATCATGGATCTCGGCCGAACCGATCGTTTGCTCAATGTCGTCCTGCATGGCCAGTTTCGCTCTCCGCTGCTGTGGGATGTTACCAGCGTCAGCATATACCTTACCGCCAGCAGCATTTATTTATACTTGCCGCTGATTCCCGACATAGCCATGTTGCGCGACCGCGGCATGAAGTTTAAATGGCTGTACCGTATGCTGGCGCTGGGTTGGTCAGGCACGGAGTCGCAGCACCGGATTTTAAACCGCGCGATTTCCATCATGGCCATTGCCGTTATTCCCATCGCCATCTCCGTGCACACTGTGGTATCCTGGGTCTTCGCCATGACCGTGCAACCCATGTGGCACAGCACCATTTTTGGTCCGTACTTTGTGGCTGGGGCAATTTTCTCCGGCATTGCGGCTTTGATTATTGCTATGGCCCTTATTCGAAAAGCCTATCATCTGGAGGCGTATTTAAAACCGATTCACTTTAATCATCTGGGCACATTGCTCTTTGTCATGACGCTCCTCTGGTTCTATTTTACGTTTGCCGAGCATCTCACTTCCTATTACGGCGCTGAACCGGCCCATATGGCCGTCTTTTGGATGAAAGTCTCGGGAAAATTCGCATGGGCTTTCTGGACGATGGTCGTGACCTGTTTTGTGATTCCGTTTGTGATTTTGTGCAATCGCTGGACGCGCACGGTATCGGGTACGGTCATTGCGTCGGTGTCCATCACCATCGGCATGTGGTTGGAGAGGTTTACGATTGTGGTTCCAACGTTAGCCAACCCCAGGCTTCCCTATGAAAAAGGAATTTATCATCCGACATGGGTCGAGGTCTCGATAACGGCCGGCTGCGTGGCCGCCTTCATATTGCTCTATATACTCTTTACCAAGCTCTTTCCGATTGTCTCCATATGGGAAGTGCAAGAGGGGCGCGAGCGGGCGCTGGCCGATGCGGAAGAACGTATACGGGTTTACCTCCCGAGCGAAGACGTTCGTCTGCAAGAAACGACCCCCTAAGAGGAAAGTACGATGTATCTAAAAAAAGGAAAAGCCGCCCTATTGATGGCCGGCTGTGTAGGTTTGTTGGCACTGCTATTTCTTGCCGCCCCTGCGCTAAGGTCGCAAAGCCTTCGTGAGATCAAGCTGGGCAATCCCCTCGAGGGCCGCAAAGTTTTTGAGAAGAAAGGGTGCGGTCATTGCCATTCGGTGTGGGGGGCCCGTGGGACCTTGGGTCCTAATCTGGCTAAAGTGGCCAGTGGCAAGACACTCATGCAATTGACGGGCTTGTTTTGGAGTCATTCGCCGAAAATGCTCACCGTCATGCAACAACGCGGAATTGCCAGCCCGAGTTTTACGCCGGAAGAGATGTCGGGTCTGATGGCTTACCTACAGTACCTCAATTACTTTGATGAGCCGGGAAGCGCGGTGGAAGGCGAGAAGACCTTCAGTCAAAAAGGCTGCAATAAGTGCCATTCTTTGGGTAAGACGGGCGGAACCGTGGGACCGCCGCTGAACAAGTACGCGTCCGTCATGTCGCCGGTGACCATCGCGCAGGCGATGTGGAATCATGGGCTAAAAATGTCCTCACTCATGGAGTCCCACAACGTGGCGCGGCCCAATATTAGAAATCGGGAGATGGCGAATCTGCTGGCTTATATACGCAGCGCCGCGGCGGATATGAAACCGGATCGCATGTATATGGCGCCGGGTGAGCCGGCGAAAGGCAAGGCGCTGTTTTCCGCCAAGGGTTGCATACGCTGCCACTCGATCAGAGGAAGCGGGGGCAAAGTAGCGCCCGACCTAGCCAAAGGCCCCGCTGATCAGAGCGTTACTGAAATAGCCAGCGCGATGTGGAATCATGGCCCTCAGATGTGGGAGAAGATGCGATCCATGGGAATCGCGGTGGCCCAGTTTTCCGGAAATGAAATGGCGGATTTGATCGCCTATCTGTATTCCAGTCGTCGAGCGGACTCGCCCGGCGATATCGCCAAAGGGAAGACTTTGTTCACAACCAAAGGCTGCGTCCAATGTCATGGCGCCGCCGGTACTATCGGTCCGGACCTCAGCCGCTCAGCCGCGCTGGTGTCACCCATGCACTTGGGGGCGGCCATGTGGAATCATGCGTCGACGATGGAAAAAATCGTCGCTGAGCAAGGTATCGCTTGGCCGAAGTTCGGCGGCGATGAAATGCGAGACCTGGTCCAGTATGTCCTCTCTCTAAGAAAGTCGCCGGCTCAGGGAGCCCAATAAGGGTGCTTCTCGTAATAGCTTCGGCGGCCTCTTCAGCCAAAAAATGCGGCGAGGGCGCTCTGCATTTTCAATCGCGCCGCGACGACATCTACGGCTTGCCTGTATTAATTACGTTAATGGGTAATTTGCCGGGCATGGCGGTACCTATGTCGATAAGAGTTGGTTTGCCGCGGTATTCGGCTGAAGATCGAAAATCCTTGCAAGTATAGTCTCGCCGAAAGAAAATGGCGGTGTGTTTATTCTTCGTGGTAAGGAGAGGCGTGATGATATCGAAGGGATAGGCGCAGAGGCGCACGGGTGTGCGCCTCTGCCGGCTTGTCTGGTATTACGGCTTAGTAACCACCACGACGAGAACCGCCACCGCCACCACGATCCATCTTGCGGCGATCTCGACAGCTCTTGCAGCGTTTCGGCTCACTGAAGCCTTTCTCGCGAAAGAATTCTTGTTCTCGCTCCGTAAACGTGAAGGTTCCCCCACAATCGCTACAGGTAAGCTCTTTACCTCTGGTTTCTGTATTCATAGATTTCCTCTTTATGTTTCATTGTTTGTTTGGAAAGCCGGACTCCATGCATTCAAGCCCGTGTAGATCATGGGGAGTGTGTGAGACGGCCTGTGACCTGAGTTGGAGATAGGCACTCCATGGCGTGGAGCCAACCCCTCCCGCACAGGTGACGCCCAAGATCGGTTTGAGAACATCGGAAGATTGAAGTGATGGGTAGTCTGGCGCATTCGTTTTAAGTATCGCTGACCCTCGTGCCGCTCACAACATATAGGCGGCTAAAAACTCCGCGAGTCAACGTCTACTGTAGATATTGTAGCATCTGCGCGTTTTTGTCAATACGAAAAGAAGAAATAACAGAAGTTCGATCATAAGCCAATCAGACGGTAGCGGAGCCGGCCCCGCACGGGGGTTCTGGAGTTTGGACATGGGCCACAGCCACCCGCGATCCTTTCGTCCCCACCACTTCGAGCGAGCGCCCCGCCATAGCCCGAAGCTGGTTCGCGTAGCTCTGAAGGAGCGGGCTATAATAGCCAGGGGCAAGCGCCGCGCAGCCCCTGGTATGTAAGATTATATAAGTTAT
>JACOSC010000111.1 GCA_016179055.1 Acidobacteriota bacterium | reverse complement strand
CTGGGGCGGCGCTCCGCTTGCCCCAGGCTAATGTCCCGGCGCCCCTCTGGGGCGCTCTGGAGATTGGACATTTCAAAGAGCAAGTGTTACCGGCCAATCACGATTGTTGGCGAGCTTTAACGACGCGCAGAATAAAGAAGAAACAGGGAAGTTTCTAAGGAGTTGGGCCCGTGCCGCCGCAACGCCGACACGCGGCGAGTGGACCTCGCCCGGAAGGCCGTGAATACTATAATGACCATTATGGAGACCACGCGAATGAAGTGCGCTTACCATACTACTACGGACTCAGTCCAACTGTGTTTGGCCTGCAATCGGCCCCTTTGCCCGGCCTGTGCGCACCAGGTGCGCGGAAGCGCATATTGCGAGGAATGTCTTGTTCACGGCGCCGAATGGGCGGCCACCGTGCGCCACTTACGCGTGCCGAAAGCCGTCGCCAACCGGGCGGCGCTGTTGGCTATCATTCCAGGCATGGGCGCCGTATACAATAATCAGTACTTTAAAGCGCTCGTGTACTTAGTTATCTTTTTTGCGCTGTGTTTGGCCGCCGACATTCACGGCATCTTTGTCTTCGCCGCGCTTAGCTTTTATGCGTTTATGATGGTCGATTCGTACCGTACGGCCGAGGAAATACAGCGACAGCGCGTACAGGAAGGCGATTCCACGCTTCATCAAACCATAGATGTCACCTCGCCGCTCTGGGGCGGCCTAGTCATCGTACTGGGCTTGATACTCACGCTGTCTAATTACATTAATATCTCGGAGCAAATTCGCCGGCTATGGCCTTTAGTCATAATCTTGCTCGGCCTTTTTATGGTCTACCGATCCGTGTCCGGAAATAAGACGTAACGTAATTGTTCACGGGGATCGGGGGTCAGGGATCAGGGGCCCGATGGTACCGATGACTATTAGGAATTATCGTGATTTAGAGCTTGGGTAGTGGGGCGGATGCTTAACGGGTTGCGAAAATCTTTTGGAAAATAAATTCAAGCAGTATCACGCGATCCCTGACCCCCGTGAACAGTTAAGACGTAACTTTAGGAGCGACATCAAGCAAGGTATGTGGGATTCGCGGGTTGATCAACACCGAGCCGGATCGGATGCCCATGTTGGCGCAGGGCTTAGTAATGGTATTGCCGGATGTCATGGGAAGGAGGATAAGGATCATGGCTTATGAAAGCAAAGGAAAAACTTCCCGGTCGCATCGCGGCGGCTTATGGGTCGGAATGCTGCTTGTGTTCCTCGGCCTCATTTTTCTTCTTAGCAACTGGGTCCCTGACTGGTCGTTTTGTAATTTGGTCGGGAAGTTTTGGCCGGTCATTTTGATTATCATCGGGCTTCGTTCTCTTTTCAGCTACTTCACCTATGTTCCACCCGTGGCCGCGCCGCCTGCATCAACATCCCCCCCGCCGGCCGCCGGCGCATCCGGCGACAATGCGGCCGTGGCGACTCCGCCGTCAAACAGCTAGAAGGAGGAGTGGATAACCATGAGCGAATCTAATAAGCGCGGGTCGCTGGTCTGGGGCGTAATCTTTGTTACCGGCGGCACCATCCTCTTGCTGCAAAGCCTGGGTTACGCTATCGGCTTCTGGCGAGTGGCGGCTAAATCATGGCCCCTGTTGCTCGTGCTTGCCGGCTTAGGGAAGATTTATGATTCGATACGATGGCGCGGCCATTTGGGTTTGCGCTTCCGTGACGTCGGCCTGGTAATAGTCATTTTATTCTTCGGCGCCTTTGCCAATAGGATGGCTCGTATCAATTTGGATCCGGGCAGTTGGAAGTTTCCAGTTAAGCTTGGCCAACGCAGTGTCATCATGCGGGATTTTTGGACAAACTCGTACACCTACGAGGAAGAGCGCAGCAAGGAGATATCTTCGGGCAACACCCTGGTGGTAGAGAATACCAACGGGACGGTCGAAATCAGCGCCGGCGCCGTGGAAGACGTCAAGGTTCGACTTAAAAAAGTAATTTACGAAGATTCAGAGACTAAAGCTAAGCAGATGGCTGAAAAGATAGTATTAGTCTTCCAGGAGGAAAACCAGGAGATCAAGGTTAAAACCAGCGCCAGGGATTGGCTGGAGACCACCGTGCGGTACGAGACGCATTTGATGATTACGGTTCCTCGACATATGCGTTGCCGAGTGGAGAATCGCAACGGTGAAGTCCGGTTGGATGGGCTGGTCGGCGATCAGGAAGTGCACGGCAGCGGAGGCGCCATCAACATTAACGATATCGAGGGCGCGATTAAAGTAGAAAATAAAAATAAGGAAACCAACCTAAGCGGGATCACCGGCAACGTGGAGGCTATCTGCAGCAATAGCCGGTTGACCATTATGAAAGTATCCGGCGATGTATCCGCCAGAAATGCCTTCGCCCGGACGGAGATTTCCGAAGTGGAGGGCAAGGTAACTATTCGCGACAAGGAAAGCTCCCTGCACGTGGATCGTGTGCGCCGGGAAACCGATATTGAGGCGCCGCAATCGTCCGTAATGGTGCGCAACGCCAAAGGGGATGTCAAGATCGTTGCCGTATATAATCGGCCAATTCGTGTAGAGGATGCGCTAGGCAACGTGACGATTCGCTGCAGCAACGGGCAGGCTGTGGTTAAGAAGATCAAAGGGACGGTAGCCATCGAATCGACCTATGGAGACGTGCGTGTGTCCGATATTGAAGGGCCTCTCACCATTAATGCCGAGAGTTCCTCGGTTCAGGCCGAGGACATCAAAGGCATCACTTCGATTCAAACTACCTTAAAAGATGTCCTGGTCAACGTCGTAGAAAACCAAACGACCATCCATAATAAGTACGGCGCCATCGCAGTGGCGGCCGGCCGCAAGCTGCAATATAATCTAACTCTCATCAATGAAAACGGAAAAATTGATCTAGTGCTCCCGGAGGACAGCAATTTCGCGCTCTCGGCGGTCGCGCGTTCCGGTGGGCTGCAAAGCCAGTTTTCCAGTCCAAAGCTGTTGCTCACAAAAGATGGCGACGAGAGTATCAGCGGCGTTTTTGGGACGGGCGGACCCGCCATAAAACTTGAAACTACGCACGAGGCGATTACGATTCGTAAAGGCACCGAGATACCTCTGCAATCTCGCAATGACCAAATACGGAAAGGGGAGACTCGGCGCGAGAAACGCCATAGAAAACGAGGCCGCCAGGAAATTATCTTCGATCACCCATCCATTCGGGACTGTCTGCGCGCGGTCCCGTTCTTCTCGTCGTAAGCTTTTCGCGCTCTGCTGGAGCGGCTGTAAGAACGACGGCCATAGACAGCAACGGGCAGGCCGCAGCGGCCCCGTCACGGAGGGAAAATGAATAAGACCATCGCCGGCTTTTTACTGGCGATCCTCGCGCTCACCGTCAGCGCCTGCAATGGCGCCCATCTCTTTGACAAGAGACCGGAGCGCATAGTCGCTTTAAAGCGCAGTAAGCCCGTTGAGCAGGAAAAGAGCTTGGCGGCGTACATCAGCTATGGCGTTGGTCAGATGACCGTATCTCCGGCCGGCCGTGATGTCCTCTATAGCGTTGATCTTGAATATGACGCCAATCGCGAAACCCCATCGTTGCGTTACGCGGTAACCGGAAGCGCCGGCCGACTAGATTTGACGATGGATTCCGACCGTTCGTATAACTATTCCGCCAACAGCCGTTTGGACCTAGAGATCACCGAGGGCTTGCCGATTGATTTGCGCTTGCAGACCGGCGTCTCGGAAGCCAAGATTGATCTCTCCGGAATTCAACTCCAACGTTTGGAGGTAGAGGGTGGCGTGGGACAGACCACGCTTTCCTTTACGAAGATCAATCCGAGGGCTTGCGATCAAATCTCTCTTAGGTCCGGCATAGGCGAATTCAAGGTGGTCGGCCTGGGGAATGCCGACGTTGGCCACCTTCTCTATGAGGGAGGCATCGGCTCGGCGCACCTTGACCTGACGGGCACGTGGCGACGCGATACGGTGATAGAGATGCGCCTAGGCGTTGGCGAAGTAAATCTCATCGCCCCGCAAGAATTGGGGATTGAGATCGAGGGACACAAAGGGTTTTTGTCGAGTCTCCACTTATCGGGTTTTGATAAGCTCGCCGGCGGCTATCGCAGCCGGAATTATGACAAATCCAAGTATCATTTGCTGGTGCGCGTCAAAACCGGCATCGGCGCCGTGCGAGTCCGCTGGGCCTGACCGTCGGGCGGCCCTTTGCAATTTCCAGGTAACCTCCGAAACCTCGCGTCTTTTCCCGTTCGCCTTACTATTCTCCACCTGTAATCCCTAACCCGTACGAGCCGGAACCAAACACGTAAAAGTGTAGGCTCTCAATAAATCGGAGAAACTCATCTGGGACAGGTCCGCAGGGCCGCCACGTAATAGTTCCACTCATCCGCCTCGCCCTTACTCAGAGTATAGCGCCGACGCGAAAGGTGGGACAGGCATCTTGCCTGTCCCTGGAGTTTGGTCATTTTGGTGGCCCGAAGTGCCGAGCCTGCTCTTAGCGGTGGCGAGGTGAGTGGGCACCACAGAGGCACAGAGGTCACCGAGAAGCTATAAAGCCGTATCCCTCAGTGAACTCTGTGACTCTGTGGTGAGAAGGAAGAGGCCGTGTTGGAGGGATTACCAAAACGTCAAAGGCCTGCATGAATAAAGGATAGAATGCTATCTCCAAAAAATATTTGCCCATTTCTGCACAATTACATCGTGTCGGACACTAAACGGAAGCCGGCACCCGGAATCGCCCAGGCGCGTGAGCGCCTACAATTAGCATTGTGAGCATAATTACGCTTTGTTATTCTATGCAAGGTGCAAGGCTTCAAAATGGGACCCTGTAGGCGGCGTTGAAGTTACACGCAACGAAAGTGAACGAGCCTTGCGGTGGAATTATTTTCTGGAGCATGGCGTCATGTTGGTCGTGATGAACCGTCACGCGACGGCTCAGGAAATCAGGGCGGTAGTAGAGATCATCGAGAGTCTCGGGTTAACCGCACACACGATACACGGGGCGCAGCGGACGGCCGTGTGCATTACCGGTAATCAGGGTGAAGTGGATGCCGCCAGGTTAGAGGGAATTCTCAAGTGATCTTATGCGAGCGCGGCGTGCGGACCTTTGCCGATCATACGCGGAACACGCTGGACCTCAGCGTGGTGCCCGCGGTAAAGCGGCTTAGCCATCTCCCAATAATTGTCTATCCTTCGCACGGCACGGGGAAACGCGACAAGGTAACGCCGCTGGCCCGTGCCGCCGTCGCGGTCGGTGCCGACGGCGTCATGGTTGAAGTGCATACTAACCCGGAGTGGGCACTGTCCGATGGGCCGCAATCCCTATATCCCGAGCAATTCCTGGAAATGATGGCGGCGCTGCGCCGGGTCGCCACCGCCGTGGGGAGGACCGTTTAAGCGGTCGTCCGCGGAGAAGCCATATGGAAACTGAGATAGTACATATTGAAAGGACGGAGCAGGTCGCCATCGTCCGAATCGACCGGCCGCCGGCCAACGCCATTGAGCTAGCTTTGGCTGCGCAATTGGAGGCGGCCCTTACGAGGCTGACAGACGAAGCGAATATAAGGGCCATCGTCTTTACCGGCACGGGCCGTTTTTTTTCGGCGGGCTTGGATTTGAAAATTGTGCCGACTTACGGCGTCGAGGATCAGAAAGCCTTGATAATGACCATCAACCGCCTGATCCACCGGCTATATAGCTTGGCCTTGCCCACCGTGGCGGCCGTAAATGGGCATGCGATTGCCGGCGGTCTGGTGACTATGTTGACTTGTGACTATCGGATTGGAACCACGGCGTCATGCCAAATGGGCTTGACCGAATCCCGTGTGGGGATTCCGTATCCGGCCGCGGCCATGGAAGTCGTACGGGCCGAGCTGCCGCCGGCGGTGGCGCGTACACTGGTTTTGCGGGGACTAAATTCGGGGTCGGAGACGGCATTGGCCCATGGCTTACTGGATGAGTTGCAATCGCCCGAGACCTTGTTGGCAAGGGCGCGGGAAGTTGCCGTGGATCTGGCTTCCATGCCGACCTTGGCCTATGCCCGCATCAAGCGCCAGTTGCGTGAGGGGGCGTTGACCCGCATGGAAGAGGTGTTGACCCGTCGCAGCGATCCGTTACTGGAATCTTGGCTGACCGCAGATTCAGCCATGGCCTCGGCCGAAGTTCTGGCGAGAAAACGGTACCCGTAAAGTTGGCGATCAGAATTTCTATGGATACGGCTGCGCAACTGGCTGAACAGGTGCAGGAGGCCCGCCGGCGTACGCTCGCGTTGGTGGCCGATCTGACCGATGAACAGCTTATCGGTCCCTATCTGTCTATCGTAAATCCCTTGCTTTGGGAAATTGGTCACGTGGCGTGGTTTCAGGAACGGTGGGCTTTGAGACACGCTCTCCAACAGAAATCGGCATGTTCGGATTGGGATGCCATTTATAATTCGGCCGAGGTCCTGCACCGCACACGCTGGAAGCTGCCCTTGCCGCGGCGAGACGAGACCCTTTCTTACATGCGCCAAGTTTTCCGACGGGTTCTGGATTCTCTGGCGCGCCCCGGTATTAGCCCCGAGCAAAGCTATTTTGTACAACTGTCCGTGTTTCACGAGGATATGCATGCGGAGGCCATTTTGTACACTCGGCAAACCTTGGGTTATCCGGCTCCGGCGTTGCGGGACGAAATATTCGCCGATCAAACCAGCGGTCCAACCCAGCCCATAGCCGAAAGCGTGTGGCCCAAGGGCGACCGTGAACTACCCGGCGGAAGGTTCATGCTGGGGGCCACGGCGGACCAGCCCTTTGTTTTTGACAACGAGAAATGGGCGCACCCGATTGAGATCAAGCCTTTCAAAATGGCACGCGTGCCGGTCACGCAAGGCGAGTACGCGGAATTCGTAAACGACGGAGGCTACCGGCATCGCGATTTCTGGAGTGAAGCCGGCTGGGACTGGCGCGTCGCGGCACAGGCGACGCATCCGGTCTATTGGAAGGAAGATACTTCAAGTACATGGCTTCGTCGCCATTTCGATGAGTGGGCGCCGCTGGAGCTCATATTTCCCATGGTGCACGTCAATTGGTTTGAAGCCGAAGCCTATTGCGCCTATGCCAAACGCCGTTTGCCCACCGAGGCCGAATGGGAAGCCGCCGCTGCCGCCGAGCCGGATCAGCCGCGCCGACGACTATCCGCAGGCAAGCGACTTTTCCCTTGGGGTGCTGAATCTCCGACGGCGCAGACCGCTCACCTTGGTAGCGCGTGGATTGGCGGCCTTCCGGTGGATGCGCATACGGCCGGTGACAGCGCGTTTGGCGTACGGCAAATGATCGGTAATGTTTGGGAGTGGACCGGCAGCCGGTTTCTTCCCTATCCCGGCTTCGTCGTCGACCCTTATCGAGAATACTCTCAGCCGTGGTTTGGCACGCATTGGGTTCTGCGGGGCGGCAGTTGGGCCACGACCGCGCGGCTGATTCGCAATACCTGGCGAAATTTCTATACGCCGGATCGGCGCGATATTTTTGCCGGCTTTCGCACCTGCGCGCCTAGCGATTAGTATGGTAGGATTCATTCAACCACAAAGATACGAAGACACAAAATGGTTTTGTGTGCGTAGTGCCTTTGTGTCTTTGTGGCAAGATTGATTCGGAATTCTTTTCAGCCTTCAGAGGCTCGGAAAAACCTTATCTCTTGTCCATTCCTACGTATATTTTTTACGCACACACGATTAGTTTTGCCGGCAAATGCTCAAGTATGAAAATTCTAATTGTGACTCCTAGCCCGGCTCGTTCGCAAACGGGTAATCGAATTACCGCCTTGCGATGGGGGCGCATTCTGCGGGAACTCGGCCATCGGGTTGTTTTGCAGGAAGAATATCGCGGCGGGCGGTATGACCTGGTGATCGTGTTGCATGCCCGGCGCAGTTTTGGCTCTATCCAATTATTCCGCGAGCGGTTCCCGCAGGCCCCTTTGCTTTTGGCGTTGACTGGAACGGATCTTTATCATGATATTCACATAGATCCGCGGGCGCAGCAAGCCTTGGCGCTGGCCACGCGACTCATCGTTCTGCAACCTTTAGGTCTCGACGAATTGCCGGCGCCGCTGCGCCGCAAGGGAGTCGTCATTTATCAGTCGGTGGCCGTTCCGCTCGCGATCGGCCGCGCCGCTAAGAAATCCCGCGCATTCACCGTGTGTGTGATGGGACACCTGCGGCCGGTTAAGGATCCGTGGCGAGCCGCCCAAGCCGCGCGGCGGTTGCCTTCCACTTCGAAGATCCAAGTGGTGCACGTGGGTGGGGCCCTAAGTCAATCGATGGAGAAGCAAGCGCTCGGCGAACAAGCCCGTAACCCGCGTTATCATTGGTTAGGCGAGGCGCCACGCGCCAAGGCCTTGCGGATACTGGCTCGCAGCCGGCTGTTGGTTCACAGCTCGCGTATGGAAGGCGGCGCCAATGTTATTTCGGAGGCGCTGGCCCTATCCGTGCCTGTGCTCTCGTCGGAAATCCCCGGCTCGATCGGAATATTAGGTCCAGAGTATCCCGGCTATTTTCCCGTCGGCGACACACGGGCCTTAGCCGCGCTCATGCAGCGCGCCGAGCTCGATATGGATTTCTATCATGCGCTGGCGAGCCATTGCGAGTCGGTCAAGCCTCTGGTCGAACCGGCGCGCGAGCGCACAAGCTGGAAAGAATTATTAACCGCGCTTTTCCCCGCACTCCGCGAGAAAGAGAGGGTATGATTTCGGTACGATCTAAGCTCCGTAGGAGCCCCCCAGCTTGGCCTAACGGCAAGCAGATACCAAGATGAAACTAAGGAAGTTTCGTAACGGTTCGCTAGGCTCACTGAGAGCACACAAGAGACCCCCAGCGGAAGCTGGGGGTATCCACCACCCGTGAACGGTTACGAAGTTTCTAAGGAGTCCCCCAGCTTGTCGTAAAACGACACGCAGAACAACGATGAAACTGGGAAAGTTTCTAAGGAGCGACATGTTTATAGCAGGGGCTGCTAGCATTAAGACTCAAGCCCCGTGGGGGCGACATGTTAACCATCACGACCGACCACATGTCGCTCCTACGTAGCTTGAGGCCTCCTTATAGGTACACTTGGCTATAAACATGCCGCCCCGACCTTGTCGGGGCTGATACTTAACCTGATCTGATGATAATTTCCATCTTGTTGAGAACATCCTATGGAAATCACACCTGAAAGAGATCGTATGTCCAACCTGAATGCCAGACAAAGGCTTAGATTGATCTCGCCGTCGCCGGACAATCCGTTGGCGACGTTGGCAGACGCCGTTCGGGCCGGTCTGACGGCCAGGCCCAAGCAGCTTCCCTGCCGTTTCTTTTACGATGCGCAGGGGTCGGCCCTCTTTGAAGAGATTTGCTCGGTTCCCGAGTACTATTTGCCGCGGGCGGAACGCCAGATCCTGGAAAGCCACGCCCAAGAAATTGTTGAATTGTTCGACGGCCGCTTTACCCTAGTGGAGCTGGGCTGCGGCAATGCCGTAAAGACGCGGTTACTCATACAGGCGGCTTGGGCGAAGCGTGATCGGCTTCTTTACATCCCCGTGGATATTTCCCCAGCTATGCTGGAAAAAACTTGTCTGGCGCTGCTTGGCGATTTTCCCGGGCTGGAAATTCTGGCAGTGGCCGGAGATTATGAAGCGGGATTGGCTTGTCTGAAAATCGCGTGTGAGGGTCCAAAATTGATTCTGTGGTTGGGATCCAACATCGGCAACTTTGACCGCGCCGAGGCAGAGGCCTTTCTTGCGCGTGTTCGGCAGTCCATGACCCCGGCCGATCGTTTCTTGGTGGGCATTGACCTGCGCAAAGCGCCAAGCATTTTGGAAGCGGCTTATGATGATGCGGCAGGCGTGACCGCGCGGTTCAATCTCAACATTTTGGGACGGATTAATCGAGAGCTCGACGGTCATTTCGATCTTGGAGCGTTTCAACATCGAGCCGTTTACAACGACGAGATCGGACGCATCGAAATGTATTTAGTCAGCCGGTCCCGGCAGCCGGTCGGCATTGCCAAACTAGGCCTGGAAATATCTTTCGATGCCGGCGAAACGATTCACACCGAGAACTCCTATAAGTACTCGCCCGACGAAATTGCCGCGCTGGCGGCCGCCTCCGGCTTTACCGTAGGGCCTCAGTGGTTCGATGCTCAGCATCTTTTTTGTACAACCATTTTCAAGCCGCAATAATCCGTTTGTACTGAGATTCTTGCCAAAATGGAAAAAGAAATTAATGGCAGAAACATTTAATTCCGATTAGTATGGATTCGTTATTCAGTAACCCTATTTGGTTCCGGCTCATCCGGGTTACGTATGTAACTATTTATAGGTTGACACCCGTACATAAGTCGGCCGCGTAGCGGCCTAATGACTATAGCCGTGCCTTTCAAGGCACGGTAGGTCGGGCCACGGAAATCCCTTTCGTCCCGACGCTGTCGGAACGATTGAACCGCAGACACGGCATAAAAATTATGGCCAATACCTACACTAACGCGTGGCGCTGGTGTAGGAATTGATCTACATTAGTGCGCCCTTTCAGGGCTTGCGTGCTGGGGGGGTGGTTTCTTTCCAGGGGCTGCGCTTCGCTTGCCCCTGGCTATTATAGCTTGCTCCTTAGAAACTTCGTAACCGTTCACGGGTGGTGGATACCCCCGGCGGAAGCCGGG
>JACOSC010000110.1 GCA_016179055.1 Acidobacteriota bacterium | reverse complement strand
ATCGAGACGGCCAATTTCAAACGATACCGAAAGCTGTTCGACCGGTTGATTAAACTGTCTATCGAATTGTCACGATTGAAAATGGCCGCTGGGAAAAAGGCTGGTCAAAGTAGCTGAGAACTCGTCACTCTCAAGCTATTAGGTTTCCCAATCAGTTATTAGCGGTTTACGACGTAACCATTTGGTGGGCCGGGTAAGGAGTAACGCCGTGGCCTACTTACCGCCGGCGGAACCGGAAACGAAATAGTATCTATTTCCTATTCCGTGGTACAATGGTCCTTCCTAGTTAAAATGGCACTTCAGGGGAGAGATGAATCATGAAAATAAAACTGATTCTCGGTATCGCATGGTTTTGCCTGCAACCCTACGTTGCCGCCCAGCTAGAGCAGACTAATAAAGGCTCGTATTACGGCAGTTGGAAGATCGTGTTTAAAGACGGCGCCACCGTGTATGTGAACAGCTACCAGATGGACGGTCTCCATCTCCACGTCACCAATACCGCCGGAGCCCCCTTCAAATTGAAGCTCTCAGACATAGACATAGAAAAGACCACAGCGGCCAATAAGAAGAGTCCTATGCAATTCCCGCTGGCCTCGCCCAATAGCCCGGCCGCACCAGAGAATACAGCCCGCCGAAGTGAACCACAAAGCGCCATAGCGGCCTTAACCGATTCCGCAAAGATACCTACAAAAAAGAGTACAGATAGCGGAGCTACCCCTCCGCCCATATCGCCCGCGAGAAAATCAGCCCAGGAACCAGAGGATAGGGATTCGGACGCGAGATTCAAGGAGATAAAGGAACGAGTCTTCCAAAGGGATTCAAGGTATGAGGGCATCATATTCGCCATTGAACCTTTCTCCACGTTAGCGGAAGGTGCTGTACTGGTAAACTTCATTTCCATATCGGGAAATAATTCCAAGGCCGACCTAATGCGCGTGACTATTCATATAATTACGGAGCTAAACCAAGTCCAACCCAAACCCGCACTCATTGTCTTTGCTGCAAACGGGCGCGAGAAAATGCTCCTTGACGGATCACAATTGGAGACGATTTCTCGCACCTTTAATGAGAGGCCCATTGCGGCCTGGGAACATTTTGTCGTGAATGCTAAACGGCCCGACGGAAAACCCTTCGATTTGCCCAAAGGGTATTTACTACGAACAACGGCAACGTTAAAAATTGTTGATGAGTTGATGCCTAAAATTAGCGATGATTCAGCCAGTAGCTCAAAGACCGATAAACCGAGATCAATATCAGAGGAAGAACTGAGATTAGTCAAATCCGTGCGGAACGAAATTATCAACCGCGCCGCTGTGCGTGAATTCAAATTCGAGCGAAAGAAATCACCAAATGAGCCATCCCGAATTGATGAAAAGTTTGTGAAGGAAGTTCTTAGGAAATTTATAAATGAGTTGCGCTATCAAATCGAGAAAAGTTTTGCCGACTCTGCAAAACTACAGCGCGGTGAGAAGATAGATACTGAGAAACACGCAGATCGAATGGATGTATTGCTTAGCGCAGACTTTACATATGCGGATTTATTTCAGGGTGCGGATAATTATGACGCTTTGTTTCCGCTTACCGAACTGACTCTTATATATGGTTCGTCAAAGACCTATGGAGGGCTAACTGTTTATGATAAGTCTGGTCATATCTTGGGCGAATCCGTTGGTCTTGAGGCAATATGGAATTCCGAGTATAAATACTACCTTCGCTATATAACTTCCGAGCGCAAAATCCGGACAAACCGAAATACGAGCCATTGGCCCTTCAGAGATTCTGTCTACGTTAAATGGAAAGATTTGAAAGACAATATTGTACGGGATACAAAGAGCAACGAATTAAGAGAAGCTAAAAGCCACGCACTTAGCCGCCACTAAGGGTGTTGATGGCATCCACCATATTTTTGTTGCTCTGATATTTCAGCGCGGGTCATTTTCCAACCATCTCGTTGATAGGCCTATTCTATTTCTGCGGCCACCAAAAAACTAGTTTCGGTGCATATCTCGCCGCCTGCGCCTCTTCGCTTAAGGGCAGGCCATCGGCCTTCGATACCTCAACTAACCAACCCATTTGGTAGCCGTACTCCACCGGATCGTAGGTAGGAAACTTGCTGCCAGGCACCAAAGTTCCCTAACGCTGATCCCCAGGTTAGTATCCTGGGAACCGGGCACGATGGCTTGGCACCTTCCGTGAGACGCTCTCCCATCCTCTCCTGGGCCTGCCCGGTTCCTGCCAAGCATGCGCGTGACACACCGTGGGGATTGTCGTTCGCACGATGACCGCCGCCGTATTACAACCTTTTCAGCCATGAACTTGATGCCCGGTGCCAAAGTACTGCCACCAGCCTTGCCTGGCTAGATCACAACTACTTTAAGTGGACACACAGTCAGACACCTCCCGTTGTATCCTGTGGCATCCCCCGCGCGTTCTCGCCAAAATTAGCCGCCGAGTTTGGTAGCGGAGCGCGTTCCATTTCCTTTATAGCTAACGCGTGCGGCTTGCTGCGGCGCGCGTGATGAAGGTTACATCTTTAATTTGGCCACCAAATGGAACGCGGCTCGGTGATCCTTAAAACATGCCGGCGCGATCGTGTAACGCATATTTGTTAATCCCTAACCAAGACGAGCCGGAACTAAACAGGCTGGCATTTAAAAGTTGGAGGGGGTTGAAAATCGTCAAACGCCCGCATGAATAAAGGGCGAAACTCGATCTACCGAAAATGTTTTGTCAGCAAAAACACAACTAATTAAGAACATAAGGTAAACGAGGAGGAGCGGCTCCTGGACGCCCTGCACTTGCAGACAGCGCGGTGAGTAGGCACCACAGAGTCACAGAGGCCATCGAGAAGTCAAGAAATGGATTTGAACAAGAGCAAAGAACAAATTATCAGAGCCGCACTCACGGTACAGCGGACGCTACTTTGTCTAGGCTCCGAGCCCGTGACGCACAGTGGAATTATTGAAACAGTATGTCACTTTCCTATTAGGCGCTCAGAGTGACCGGGCATACCTGCCAGACCCAGCGGGCCATTAGCTCCGAAGAGGCCTGTGTATATAGCTCGGCCTCCGGATTATGCCGCCCGCCGCCGGCGTTTCCGCGGGGATGGGCGCCGGCCTATTACGCGTTTTGCCACGGCTTCAATAAAACGCTGATCCGCCAGCAGCGCCTCGACTTGGATGGACACACCACCGGCAGTTTCGCCCTTTTCTATTTCCATGGCGGCGCGCAGCGCGGCATTAATTTGCGTCTGATAGGATGACGCATGGGGCGCCGCCGCGCGTCGCTTAAAGTACTTCAACACGTCCAGATCCAGATCAAGCGGTACGTGAACTTTTATCGACGTTGACGCATGACCCGGTGGGCGACCATGGCGGGCGAGAAAGCTACCGCGCTTGAACCGATGGCGCCCAGGCTTGAGCACCTCATCTTCTTGCAGACCCCGGACCAAATCCGCCTGGTATTCCTTTTCCGTGACCTCTACGATGATGGCTTTGGTTTTAGAGTTCATACGGGTAGCGGCTTCACCGACTCTCACGTGGGCTTTGGGCTTCCTGGGGTGTGAATTTTCAAACGCATTCTTAGCTTTGATGCTCATAGATTCTTCGGTGCTTCTTCTCCGCCTTGCGCGCGGAGATGATGCGGATCGCGTCTCCTTCTGGTTCGGTATAAACGATGAACAGAAGCCTGCGGCTGGATAGCCCGATGAGGTTATACCGAGCCTCATAACCTGCATGCTCCGCGTCATGGTCATCGACCGAGTTGGGGTCGACAAAAGCTTCAACCGCCTCGTCAAAACTCACTCGATGGCGCTTCAGGTTAATCTCGGCCTTATGGGGATCCCACTCAAATCTCATGCCGTCATTCAATGCTACATAGCCATCGCTCGCACGACCACGGTCTACAACGTACTATCGCGCCACTTCTTTTGGCATTGTATCCCAAAGCGTGAACACGGTCAACTACGCTACGCACCAAGAGCGCGGAGCACTAAAAAAAAGTGGTGAGGAGCCTCCGCCCCCATTTTCACCGCCGGCGGTGATATACCCCGAAGGCTTTACCAAATTCTAATAGCTCGGTGAAACAAGGCAATGTGAAAAATTTATCAGTATTTGCTACGCTTCTCACAATCAGCCACCCGAAGTTTAGTGAAATGCCCGCTATTCCGGTTGGATTTTCTTAAGTTGCGTCACCCGTGCTTGCGCTAAGCCGTGGAGATTGGTAGGCGGCGCGTCTTTAGTACCCAGGTATGCGTTATAAAAGGCTAAAGCTTCTTTGTAGCGCTTCAAATTATCAAAACAAAATGCCAAGTAGTAAATGAACTTGGCCTGGCCCGTTTGCTTCTGTCGGAGACCTTCAAAAATTGTAAGCGCTTTCTCAAACTGCTTGGCGCCCAGATAAATATGCCCGAGTTCCTCCATTAAATTGGGCGAATCGGGGAGGCGCCTGAGACCCTTTTCCAGCACCTGAATAGCTGCTTCGGGCTTTCCCCCTCGCAATAACATACTGGCCCCGTTTATGTAAATGGAAACATCATTGGGATTCTTAATTTGCGCACTTTCGTAAGATTCAGTCGATCGTAGGTGGTTGCCAGCCGAATGTCCAGACCCTCAATGCCTGCATCCAGTGCGCGCGCCTGCTTAAGCTGTGCAAGGGCCTCGCTGTACGACTCTTGGAAGAATAAAGCGTCGCCTAAATTATAATGAAACTCAGCCCTACGGGGATTCAGCGATACGGCAATCTTATAGTGGACTATGGCAAGGCCGAGATCATCAGACAATTGGTAAGCACGCCCCAGATTATTTTGCAAATTAGCTGATTTCGGATTTAAGTCGTTGGCAATCTTTAACGACGCTAACTCCTTTTTTCGATCCCCAATTCTTGAATAGACTTCGCCGAGTCCTTCATGGGCACTTGAACGCTTTGGGTTTATGCGCACTGCGTTAAGGAAGGATGTCTCAGCCTTGGGGATATTATTCCTTTCTACATAGATGATGCCTTGCAACGTAAAGGCCTCGGCCGTAGGCCCGATTTTTACTAAATCGTCGGCGCTTTTTTCAGCGCTCTCATAGTCCTTTATTTGGATATAAAGCAACGTCAGATTATAGCGCGCGTCATAATACTCCGGAGAAACGGCTAAGGCTTGTTTGTATAGCTTAATGGCCTCGACAGATTTTCCCTTTCTCGTGGCTTCGTTTGCCATAGCGTCCGGACTAATTTGCTTGGTTTTTGATTGAGTGGCCACGCCTAAAGCTTGCCTAGTAAATGAAGGGGTGCCGGCCCATAGAACCGACAGCATAAAAAAGACGCCAAATCGAGTTTGTCGATTCTTCATAGTGATATATTCTGGGGTTAGAGCGATCTTGTCAATATGTGCGAATACGAACAGGGGGAGATGCCGGGATACCGGCGCTTGACTTCTGGATACATGCGTCGTTGCCAATTATGATAGAATCAAGAGGGTTTCAGCCTTGCAATTGGCTATTTACATAGCCAGGTTGATTAGATGCGGCCGGCTACGCGTGACGAGGTCGGAAAGGATTTTGAATATGCGAAAATACCTCCGGTGGGTTTTTTGGTTGACTATTATCTTTTGGGCGGGCGCGCCGGCGCCCCGCGCTCAGGTTGATATGTGGGGGATCAACGACGTCCCGATGGATCGGTTTGCTTATGCGATGGATCATGGTCTTGGGTGGGCCCGTATTGAGCCGAAGTGGCGGGACACGGAGCCGCAACCCGGGATGTATGACTTCGCCGCGTTTGATCGCGTCGTGGAAGAGGCCAATCGACTCGGGTTGGGTCTCGTGGCGTCGATTGGCATTGGCTACTCCGGCAACATGCCGGCTTGGTTGCGCGCCCGCGGCGGCATTGGCGATCCCCAGTACACGGACTATTTGGCCGATTATCTCTATGCGCTGGTGCGCCGGTATGCGGGAAAGATTGCCTTTTATCAGGTCGAGAATGAGTTGAATCATATCGGATTGGAACAGTTCTTTTTGACCAGACGGCGCGAGGGACAATGGACCGACGCTCTCGTGCGAGAAGTCTTGGAGAAAGCGGTCGATGCTGTGCACCGCGCCGACCCGGAAGCACGGATAATTATTAATGTCGAGGCGGATAATCCCAACTGGTGGCGGTTCCTCAGCAAGGTCACGCGTGAGTGGCTCATTGACTATGATGTGATCGGGATTGATGCCTATCCGAATTATGTTTTGCCGGCTCCGGAGCTGGGTGCCATCATCGGCCGGTCCGTGGCGCGCGCCGGCCGGGATTTTAAAAAGCCGGTGATAATAACGGAAGCCGGGTACAGCACGTGGAGCCTTTTTCACACGGAAACCAATCAGGCCATTTACATGCAATTCGCCGTTCAAGCGGCCATGCAGAGCGGCGCGATCGGATTTTTCTACTATTCCTTTAGGGATTCTCCCGGCCCGAGCTTCGCCGAAGTGGAATTACACTTTGGGCTGCACCGGTTGGATGGATCCCCCAAGCCGGCCTGGGAAGAGTATGGCCGGTTAATCGCCGAAGCCTCCCCTTAACAGATGTCCCAGTTCGGCCGGGTATCCTATTCTGTGTATCAGAGAGTGGCTAATGTTGGAAAAGAAACGCCAAGTTGCCCAGACTACTTTCAACGTAGCGGCCGAGTCCCGCACCCTTCCTGATTTGTTTTTAAACCGAGTGCGCGCCTCCGGCCAACGCACGGCCATGTTGCGTAAGGTTGACGGTCGCTGGCTGCCTACGACGTGGCGTCAGTTCTATGAGCAATCGGCCGCGATCGCCTCTTACTTGCTGGCCCATGATATTGGGCGCGGCGACAAGATCTGCATGCTGGGCAGCACACGCGCCGAATGGTGCTTGTGCGACATGGGTGGCCAGTTAGCCGGCGCCGTTACGGTGGGCGCGTATCCAACGCTGGCCCCTAATCAAATAGCCTACATAGTGGATCACTCGGATAGCCGTATGCTGTTCGTGGAGGGCCGCGCCGATTTGGAAAAAGTCCTGAGTGTGCGCCGGCAGCTTCCGAAAGTGGCGCGCGTGGCCGTTTGGAATGTGACGGATCTTGACCCGCAATGGCTGCGCGAGGATTGGATTATCTCCTTTGAAACGGTGCTGGCCACGAGGATCGATGAGCAGGCCATAGAGGCCCGCGTCACGGAAATTCAAGCGGACGATACGGCGATCATTGTTTATACCAGCGGCACCACGGGCCCGCCGAAAGGGGCGATGATCACGCACGGCAACATTATCAGCTTGCTGCGCGCCACTCGGCAGGCCTTGCCCTTTGACGCCGATGACCTTAGTTTTAGTTTCCTTCCCATGGCGCACGTCGGCGAGCGGATCGCCGGTTTTTATGGACGCATTGCGGTGGGCACGGCGGGCGCTTTTGCCACGAGTATACCGGCCGTGCTGGATGAGGTCAAAGAAGTGCGGCCTACTATCTTTGGCAGCGTGCCGCGCATTTTTGAAAAAGCCTACGCCAGGATTAAGGGAGAGGTTGAGAAATTGTCGCCGATTCGGCGAAAGATTTTTCAATGGGCAGATAAGACCGGACGCGCCATGGTTCGTCGCCGGCAGGGCGGGGAATCCATTCCGTTCGGTTTGCGCCTAAAGTATAAAGTCGCCGATGCCCTGGTCTTTGCAAAAATTCGGGCGGTGTTTGGGGGCCGTGTGCAACACTTTGTCACCGGCGCGGCGCCGATTGCTTACGAGATTCTGGAGTTCTTTTGGGCTGCCGGCTTCCCCATTTACGAGATTTACGGAATGACCGAAGCCACCATTATGACCCATGGCAACCTCCCCGACAAAACCCGTCTGGGCAGCGTGGGTTTGCCGATTGAGTGCGTGACGGACCGGTTGGCACAGGATGGCGAGATCTTGATCCACGGGCCGACCGTCTTTAAAGGATATTACAAGGAGCCCGAAGCCACGGCCGAAGCCATCGACGCCGACGGCTGGTTGCATACCGGAGATATCGGGCGGCATGACTCCGACCGGTTTCTGTGGATTGTGGATCGCAAGAAGCACATCGTCATTACCTCCGGCGGCAAAAATATTACGCCTGCCAACATCGAGCAGGAGATCAAGAGCCAAGACCCGCTCATCAGTCAGGTCCATGTGCATGGCGATCGCCGGCCTTATCTAACCGGCCTAATTACTATCCATCCGATGGAAGCCATCGCATGGGCCGTTTACCGAGGCTTGGTGGAGGACCGGCCGCGGGCGGAGGCCATCGTACGTGCGCTGATGGAGAACCCGCTGGTCCAACCCTCCGGTCTTGCGGACTTGATGAAAAGCGTGACTGCGCGGCCGGAGATCCAGCGTCGCATGGTTATGGCCGTCCACAAAGCCAATGCTAATATGGCGCGCGTGGAAACCGTCAAGAAGATTTATCTCCTCGAGCGCGATTTTAGCCTGGAGATGGATGAAGTGACGCCGACACTCAAAGTAAAACGTCGAGAAGTGGAAAAGAAATTTGCCGCGGTTTTCGATCGTTTGTACACGGACACCAGCTTCGGCCTGTCGATCAGCGACAGTGAACTAGTGTAAACGATTCGGCGAAACGGACTGCCTAGATCCGGCCGAGAAGGGGAGCGGCCGTTGCCCGTCGGTGGGCGCCACGATGGATGAAAAACGCGGTCTGAGCCAGAGCGCCCCGCACGCCCCATTAAAGACGACCATGCTGGCATTATCGTCTAAGATACACAACCCTGGCTTTATGATAGATTATTGGTGTGCTTGGTCAAGCTTTAGTCACTGATGGGGGGTATGATTTCAGTACGATGTAAGCTGCGTAGGAGTCCCCTAGCTTGTCGTGACGACATGCAGATACTAAGATGAAACTTCGCAACTATTCAGCCCTTCTGCAGCGTAGCGGCCCTGAATTTTCGACATTTGCCGCAGGCCACTCGATGCCCTGCCATAGCCCAAAGTTTGTTCTCGCAGCTCCGAAGGAGCGAGCTATAATAGCCAGGGGCAAGCGAAGCGCAGCCCCTGGAAAGAAACCACCCCCAGCACGCCAGCCCTGAAAGGGCGCACTAATGGAGATCAATTCCTATGCCGCAGTCGTTGTCTTCCATCCTTGTCCATTTGGTCTTCAGCACAAAACGACGAGAACCACTCATCACGGCCGAAATCGAACCGGAACTACACAAGTACATGGCAACAGCTTTCCACTCGTTAAAATCGCCTGCACTGTTGATTGGAGGAACTGAAGATCACATACACACCCTCTTGTCTCTTTCTCGAAGCTGGGCGATGGCCGATGTGGTCGGAGAGGTGAAGACCTCGTCCTCGAAGTGGATCAAGACCAAGGGTCTCGGATTTCGGAGGTTTGAATGGCAGACCGGCTATGGAGCTTTTTCGATTGGGCAATCAGGCGTTGCCGCCTTGAAGCGCTATATCACTGGTCAGAAGGACCATCACGAGCGCCACTCGTTTCAGGACGAATTGCGTGTCTTGTGCCGGAAATACGGCGTCGGGTTGGATGAGCGTTATGTCTGGGATTGATGTCGGTAGTTTCGCCGAAGGGTATCCCGCCCTTTCAGGGCTTATAATTTCTATGGTCTTTCATACCAGGGGCGGCGCTTCGCTTGCCCCTGGCTATTATAGCCCGCTCCTTCGGAGCTGCGAGATCAAGCTTCAGGCTATGGCGGGGAGTCGCGTGGCCAGCGGCAAATGTCCAAACTCCAGAGCTCCTTCGGAGCTTGCGGGCTCGGGCATAGCTGGCATGACTATAAACATGTCGCCCCTAATGGGGCTTGCATCGTGCTGGGGTCACACCCTTTCGGAAACGTTATGGGTAGGGCTATGTATAGAAACGGAGAACTAAAATGGTTGAGACACTGCTTATTATCGTCGTCGTTCTCTTGCTGGTGAATCTCTTCCTCAGCTATCGAGCTCAGTCGAGAAATGCGCAAAATGATTGGCAACCATTGCTCACCTCTACGCAAGCTCTTGACAAGGGCCTTACTAGATTGGAGGGTGGGCTCAAGGAAGAGGTTTCACGTAATAGAGACGAGATGAGCCGGAATTCAAAGGAGACTCGGGAGGAACTGAATAACTCCTTTCACACGTTGGGAGAATCCGTTTCCACGAGAATGACTCAGATGGCGGAATGGCAGCGGAACCAGCTCGCCACCTTTTCCGCCCAGCTTGATTCGCTCACTCGCACGAACGAAGAGAAACTTGGGAAGTTGACGGAGACACTGGGAACTAAATTTGACTCCATTCAAGCCATGATGGAAGTGAATGCCAAAGGTAGCCGGGACGAGCTCGCCGCGGCTTTGAAGTCATTCCAAGACCAATTCAAGTCCAGCATTTCAGATTTCAATGAACTGCAGAGGCAGAAGCTGGATACACTCACGGCGAAGCAAACCGAACTCTTGCAAGCAACGGAGCAACGGTTGGAAAAAATGCGTGAGGTCATCGAAGCCAAGCTCAAGGCTATCCAAGAGGATAACAACGAGAAGCTCGAGCGCATGCGGCAGACCGTCGACGAGAAGCTCCATAAGACGCTTGAGGAGAGGCTTGGCCAGTCCTTTCAAATAGTGAGCGAAAGGTTAGAGCAAGTCCAGAGAGGCTTAGGAGAGATGCAAACCGTAGCCAGCGGGGTCGGCGATCTCAAGCGGGTGCTGGCTAACGTAAAAACACGGGGCTCGCTGGGTGAGTACCGGTTGGAAATGATTCTCGAACAAATCTTGGCGCCCGAGCAATATCAGAAAGACGTGGCGACCAAGCCGGAGAGTAGAGAGAATGTCGAGTTTGCCGTCAAACTACCCTCTAAAGACACTGACAACGAAACGATCTGGCTTCCCATCGACTCAAAGTTTCCCCAAGACCGCTACCAAGATCTTCTGGACGCCTATGATAAGGCCGATGCTGAATTAGTTGAAGCTATGATTAAAGAACTTGATAAGACCATTAAGTCTTTGGCAAAAGACATACGTGATAAATACATCAATCCACCGCTGACCACGGACTTTGCTATTATGTTCTTGCCTTTCGAAGGATTATACGCAGAAGTCGTCAAGCGACCGGCGCTTTTTGAAACTTTGCTGAGAGACTTTAAGGTGAACGTGTGCGGTCCGTCAACCTTCGCCGCTTTTGTCCATAGCCTTCAGATGGGTTTCAGAACCCTAGCCATTCAAAAACGATCCAGCGAAGTGTGGTCTCTATTGAGTGCAGTGAAAACCGAGTTTGGCAAGTTTGGGGGTATCTTGGACGGCGTACAAAAGAACTTACAGTCGGCCAGCGACAAAATTAATAAGGCGAGTCAGAAGTCGACCACGATTGTGCGCAAGTTGAAAAGTGTCGAAGCACTCCCTCAACAAGAAGTCGTTAAGTACATGGGAGAGGCTTACGACCTTGACGTTGAAGAGGCAAATCAAAGTTTAGAGCCAGAGCGGTCCGAATGAGCCATGACCCGGTCTATAGCCTCTAAAGGAGTGTGATTTCGGTACGATGTAAGCTCCGTAGGAGCGAGATATAATAGCCAGGGGCAAGCGTAGCGCCGCCCCTGGAAAAAAACTTCCCCAGCACGCCAGCCCTGAAAGGGCGAACTAATGGAGATCATTTCCTACACGAGAACCACTCGTTTCAGGATGAGCTGCGCGTCTTGTGCTGAAAAAGCGGGTCGGGTTGGATTTGCGTTATGTCTGGGATTGACGTCGGTGTTTCGCAGAAGGGTATCCCGCCCTTTCAGGGCTTATAATTTATATAATCTTGCATACCAGGGGCGGCGCTGCGCTTGCCCCTGGCTATTATATCTCGCTCCTACGGAGCTACGAGAACAAACGTTGGGCTTAGCGGGGCGCCGCGTAGCCTGCGGCAAATGTTCAAACTTCAGGGCCGCGTAGCGGCCTAATGACTTTAGCCATGCCTTTCAAGTTAAAAGTGGCACAGGCGCCCCGCCCCGACGGCATCGGGGCAGGATGGCTGTCCCACCATGTTAAACGGCAATAGGCTAAGGTGAAAAGAAAGCCATGTATTGGTATGGAGAAAGGTTGCACTATTTTCCTAGCGACCTCATTGTGTTTCTTGAATCCGAATTTGGGTCGTGGATGGATCGCTGGTACGCCGATTATCGCGCCGGTCGGTTAGGCGATTTATTCGATACGCGCGGTCCGGCGGGCGAGCTTTGTCCCGAGGACGCGCGCTGTCAACCCGACGAAGACGACGAGGAAGCTACATTAATTCAAGCCCGCGGCTTGGAGCATGAGCGCGCCTTCCTACGTCAACTGCAAGATCACGGGCATACTGTTGTTGAAATCGCGGCAGGGAAGTCAGCCGGGCAGCAAACTCTACAGGCGATGCGGTCCGGCGCGCATTTCATTTATCAAGGGCGCTTGGAGCTGGAGGATCTGGCGGGACTTCCTGATTTCCTGGTACGCTGCGAGGGAGAATCGGCGCTCGGTCCTTACCATTATGAGATTTGGGAAGCTAAGCTCGCCAAATCGGCCAAGCCCTATTTCATTTTGCAGCTTTGCGCTTATGCCGAAATGTTGGAGGCAGTGCAGCAGCGTCGCCCCGCAGGCCTGGAGATAATCCTGGGAACGAAAGAGCGGAAGCGCTATGCCACCAAGGCCTTCTTTTATTACTACCGCCGTTTGAAAAAGGCCTTCCTCGAATTTCAGCGATCGTTTGATCCGAAGACTATGCCGCACCCCGGCCTTTCTGCAGAATTCGGACGCTGGACGGCCTACGCGGCGGCTATTCTGGAGCGCAGCGATCATCTGAGTCAGGTGGCGCGCATTACTCGCAGTCAAATCAAAAAAATTGAAGCCGATCAGGTGAATACTACGACCGGCCTGGCCGCCGCCAAGACGGATCATATTCGCCATATGCCGCCGGCCACGTTTCAACAGCTTAAGGCCCAAGCCCAGTTGCAAATAAAATCACGGGGTCTGGATAGTCCGCTGTTTCAAATCATCGAGCCTGATCCTGCGGATCCCCGGCGTGGTTTGGCCGTACTTCCGCCGGCCTCACCCCTGGATGTGTTTTTCGATATGGAAGGATTCCCTTTTGCGGAAGGGGGCTTGGAATATCTGTTTGGCGCATGGAGCGTGGAAGCGGGTCAATCAAAGTTTACCGATTGGTGGGCGCATTCTTCGATTGAAGAGAAGCAGGCCTTCGAGCGCTTTATCGACTGGGTTTACAGCCGTTGGCTGGAAGATCCGTCCATGCATATCTACCACTACGCGATCTACGAAGTCGCCGCGCTGCGCCGCTTGATGGGCAAGTATGCCACGCGTGAATCGCAAGTGGATAGCTTGCTGCGCCATCACGTGTTTGTCGACATCTACACCGTCGTGCGCCAGGGATTGCTCATTGGCACGCCCGGTTATTCGTTGAAGGATATTGAAAGATTGTATCGGCCGGGTCGGCAAGGTTCCGTGAGAACGGCGTACGGGTCAGTGGTCGCATACCAAAAGTGGTTGGAAGGCCAAGACGGCCTCACCTGGCGAGACTCGGCCATATTGAAACAAATTCGCGATTACAATGAAATCGATTGTGCCTCTCTACAGCAACTGACCGAGTGGTTACGACGCAAGCAAACGGCCTCGGGAATAAGCTTTATCCCGGAAACGGCCGTCGCCGAAAAAGCAGAGACCGCCGACGCGGCCGCGCCGGTGAATCCGTCAAAGGCGCTGGCCGAGCAACTGATCCAGGAAATCGTTGCGGGAAAAGTCGCAGCGCCGGAAAAACGTCGCGTGCAGGAACTGTTGGCTTGGCTGTTGGAGTTCCATTGGCGGGAAGCCAAGCCGGTATTCTGGCGCAGGTTCAGCCGTCATGATATGACTGAGTTGGAGCTTTGCGATGATGTAGACTGCCTGGGCGGCTTGCAACGAACCGAGCAGCCGCCGGAGCGCGCCAAGCGATCGTCCTTATACCAATACCGCTTTGATCCCAACCAAGACACCAAGATGGGCGCCGGCGATCGGTTCTTGTTTGCCCATGATCTGCAAGTTTCCAACAGCATCGAAGCCATCGACACGGATCGGGGTCTGGTCACTATAAAGCTCGGCCCAACGGTTCCCGCGCCCGGCCGCCTGAGCTTAATTCCGGATGACTATGTAAGTGCCGCGGAGATTACCAAGGCCATATATAGGTACGTTGAGGCCTGTACGCGCGGCGAGATTCTCTCTCCAGCCGTCGATGATTTTCTGCAGCGACGGCCGCCACGACTCGTCGGCCATTCGGCGGGGCCCATCGTCAAAGGGGACCGGCTGGAGTTGGCCGCTGTGATTGACGTGATCCAACGATTATCCCAGAGCACGCTGTGCATTCAAGGCCCTCCCGGTACCGGCAAGACCTTTACGGCCGCCGCGGCCATCGTGGAATTAGTTGACGCCAAAAAACGAATCGGTGTGATGGCCAACAGCCACAAAGCGGTACTGAATCTGATGAAGGCCGTATGGAAACGCGCCGATGAAAAGGGGAAATCATTGCGTCTGGTCAAGGTGGGTGGCGATGCGGATGACGCGCTCTTCGCCAACGGCGCGATAAGCCATGTGAGAAACAACGGAGAGGGGAGGGAGTTCTTGGGCGAGGGGCCGGGCCTGATCGGTGGGACGGCATGGCTGTTCTCTCGTACGGAAATGCAAGGGCAGCTTGATTATTTATTTGTCGATGAGGCGGGACAAGTTGCCCTGGCTAATATTGTGGCGACCGGGATGTCGGCGGCCAATCTGGTGCTGGTGGGCGATCAAATGCAACTGGCGCAGCCGATACGCGGGTCCCATCCGGGCGAAAGCGGCGCCTCGGCGCTGGAGTACGTGTTGGCCGGCCGCGCCACCATCCCTGCGGATTTTGGAATTTTCTTGGACACGACGTGGCGTATGCATCCTCAAATCTGCCGGTTTATCTCGGATGCCGTGTATGACGGCCGCCTGCATTCTCATGTGGACACCGAGAAACAGCGGGTGGGTTGCCGGGTCTGCGGGGCGCGCAGGGTTCATCGCGAAAGCGGCATCGTCTTTGTTCCGGTCGAACATAAATTCAGAAAGCAGTGCAGTGACGAGGAGGTGGCGGTCATCGACGAGATCGTGGGGGAGTTGGTGGGAAGACCGATTTATGACCGGCATGGAAACCATACGCATGATTGCTCGCTCGACGATATACTATTTGTGGCGCCCTATAATATGCAAGTCCGACGCCTGAAAGAGAAGCTGGGGCCGCGGTCCCGCGTGGGAAGCGTCGACAAGTTTCAGGGGCAAGAAGCTCCGGTGGTTATCGTATCCATGTGTGCCTCGTCGATGGAAGAGAGCTTACGGGGCGTGGAATTTTTGCTGAGCCGCCATCGAATTAATGTGGCCGTGTCGCGGGCACAAGCCTTGGCCATTATTGTCGGATCTCCCGCCCTCATGACGGGTCGCTGTAACACGGTTGAGCAAATGGAATTGGCAAACTTGTACTGTTGGCTGGCCCACTACGCCGGCAGTTTGACGGAGCAGAGTTCTTCGGCGAAACCGAACCGGGAGCGGTAGCGACCGGGTCTATCGGCCATACGGCGCTTACCCGGTCGCTGCCGCTTCCGGTTCTGTATCGGCAAGGTAGGGTCATGGAGGCTACATGAAGCGAAGGAGTTTCTTGACGGGTATCGGGTCCTGTTTGATGGCGCCTTTAGCTACACTGGCCACCAGCGATCAATCGCGCCGCAAGGTTGCGCCCGCTTCTGACTTGTCGCTGATCCCTGCGGCGGCGTTGCATACGGGCGACACGGTAGGGTTGATCACGCCGGCCAGTTATGTATCCGATCCGGATCGACTGGCTTTGGTCGAGCGCACCATCAAGCACTTCGGGCTTAAATTCAAAATCGGGAAGAATGTGCGCAAGCGCACGGGTTATTTGGGAGGATCGATCCAGGAGCGCGTGGACGACCTGCACGACATGTTCGGCGACACGGAAGTGCGGGCGATTTTGGCCCTGCGGGGCGGGTATGGCTCGGCGCACTTGCTGGACCGTTTGGATTATCGGCTCATACGCGCCCATCCCAAGATCTTCCTGGGTTACAGCGATATCACGGCCTTGCACTTAGCGATTCACAAGCTGGCCGGGTTAATCACCTTTCATGGGCCGATAGCCCTGTCGCGATTTTCCGGCTTCACGCAGACATACTTCCGTAAGGCGCTTTTTGAGGCCAAACCGCTGGGCGCAATTACCAATCCGCCGGACAGCAACCCCTTGCGGCCTGAGCACACGTTGCGCGTGGTGCGGCCCGGACGCGGGCGCGGGCGGCTCATCGGAGGCAACCTTACGTTGATTTCCACGACGATGGGAACCCCGTATGAAATTGACACGCGCGGCCGCCTGCTTTTCCTAGAAGACGTCGATGAAGAGCCGTATCGCATCGACCGCATGTTGACGCAGCTTCGTTTGGCCGGCAAATTCGATGAAGTGGCCGGCGTGATCATTGGGGAATGCCGGAATTGTCGGCCGCGCGATTACCAGCCGTCGTTTGAGTCCACGTTTTCTTTTGGGGAGGTATTGGATAATGTACTGGGCGATCTCAAGGCGCCGGTTCTATCCGGCCTGACAATTGGCCACACCGATGACCAACTTACCCTTCCCATCGGCGTTATGGCCACGCTGGACGCAGAACGCGGAGAGATCATTATTGAGGAGGCCGCCGTTCGCGCGCGGTAAGCAAGCCACACGCTATATTCTAATTTAGTGCCGGCTTCCGACGATAAGGGCGTTCTACCGGCGCCTTAGCCAATTCAGCCTCACACATAACGCGCGACGCTCCGCCATAGCCTGAAGCTTGTTCTCGTAGCTCCGAAGGAGCGTCATATAATAGCCAGGGGCAGAGTCCCGCTACTGCGGGATCGCCCCTGGTATGAAAGACTATAGAAGTTATAAGCCCTGAAAGGGCGCGATACCCATCGGCGAAACCACCGACCTCCATCCCAGACATAACGCTCATCCAACCCGACCTCGTTTTTCCAGCACAAGACGCGCAGCTCATACTGAAACGAGTGGCGCAGGTGTACGTACTGATCGTCATTAGTGCGCCCTTTCAGGGCTGGCGTGCTTAGGATGTTTTCTTTCCAGGGGCTGCGCTGCGCTTGCCCCTGTCGAGTAGACGAGGT
>JACOSC010000109.1 GCA_016179055.1 Acidobacteriota bacterium | reverse complement strand
TTGGTAGGTCTGAGCATCCAAAATAAAAACCGCGCCCACCCCGGAAACCGCTATGCGCCGGCCGTCCGGGGAATAATCGACGCCCCCGCCAACAAAGGACACCCACCGCGGCCCAAACGCAGCCACATCCGGCGTCGATCTGGCCACTGAGATAGCGGGCGGCGGCCCCCCCTAAGCAAAGCGAGGGAGTCAAGTCCGCCAAACTTCCCGCCAGAGCCAGAATAATCAACGTGGCGCGCAGAGGCCGCACCAAGACGCAGGGAGCCGCGCCGCGGCCTCGCGTGGGCCGTTTCGGCCTATTCCCCTCAAGCGGTTCATTATAAATTTTCATATAAAATTCTCCCGACCAAGCTCTCTAGTGAAGAAAGGCGCTCCCGTTCTTATGAACAATCGCTGCTTCGCAAGGGCCGGGCGTCTTTACCACCGAGAACGTGTAAGCCGCGGCCTCGGTTTTCCTCCTTCTGTTGCTTTCGATCTTAATTTACACTTTACTGACACTTTGGATACAACAACCTAAGCCTCACCAGCCTGGTTAAAGCAAGAGGAGCTTCTAATAATGTGCCCTTTTTTTATTCCTGACGAATACCTGTGACAACAGCTTACCCGATCTTTTAACACCCTGTCCGATGGTCCAGGCTAGTCGGATTATACTCCGCTTTCCGGGAGGGTGCAATAAAATTTTTGCAAACAATATTGCGGGTTGGAGAGCGCGCTTATTAACACTTCGTCGTTTAGTGAAATATCGTTACTGTTCAGGGCGGTCGCCGAAGGGGACCAGGCACCGTAGGGCCACCTTGTGTCGATAGGCTCATCAGCGGACACCCTTGAACAGTAAAAAAATATTATGCTGGGTTACATTGAGCTGCCGAAAAGAAATGCGCGACGCGAACCCCCCCCCGGCCCCGCACTTCGCCTTTGGGGGCTTCGGTGGGCAAGTATCATCACAGGATAAAAACAGGATATTTCTAAAGAGTTGTAACCGCCCCCAATAACTTGTCGCATTTATATTAAGTATTGTTTGTAACTACTCAGCCAGTGCCTTTAGCTCCGTAGGAGTCCCCCAGCTTGTCCCAACGACAAGCAGATACCAAGATGAAACTAAGGAAGTTTCGTAACGGTTCACCGGGTTCAATGAGACCACACAAGAGACCCCCAGCGGAAGCTGGGGGTATCCACCACCCGTGAACGGTTACGAAGTTTCTAAGGAGCGGCCTGTTTATAGCAAGAATCCATGCGTGAGTTCGAACAAGCCCCGTAGGGGCGGCCTGTGTAAGCTGATTTCGTCGACGAACGCGTCCAGACAGGTCGCTCCTACGGAGCTTTAGGACCTACCATAGAAATCGTTACTACAAACAGGCCGCCCCTATGGGGCTAAGCGCATAGCCTGAGTAGTTACTATTGTTTTACCAAGGCTCCCGTGCCGGTCGCGCTTCACGGCATCTTGTCGTCCTTTTCGTGACCCATAAGGGCCGGCAGAATTTTTGTGAAATAACCGTCTTTACTCTCGCCGGTCTCTCTAATATAATCTACCTGATTTTGGGGAAGAATTTCAGACAGCCGGGGAACCTATGCGTGAGAGCAACGGGAATAGTCTTGACAATCCATTAATCGTGCAGAGCGATCGCACGCTCTTACTGGAAGTCCATAACCCTCGCTATGATGCCGCGCGCGCGGTGATTAGCGCGTTTGCCGAATTGGAAAAAAGTCCGGAGCATATACATACCTATCGCTTGACGCCGTTATCCCTGTGGAATGCCTCTTCCGCCGGATTATCCGCGGCACAGATAACCGGCGCCCTCGAGCAATTTGCCAAATATCCGGTCCCGCAGAATGTATTGGCCGATATACAGGAGTTGGCCGGCCGTTGGGGTCGGCTCAGGTTGATCCGCAACGATGACGGCCTCGTGCTCCAATCCCGTTATGCGGAATTGCTGCTTGAGTTGTCTCGCCAGCGCGCCGTCAGTCCGTATATGGGCGACCAGCTTTCCCCGAACGCTTATGCCGTTTCCGCTCGCCAGCGCGGCGCTCTCAAACAAGCCCTGTTGACGGTGGGTTGGCCCGTTGAAGACTTGGCGGGTTACATGGAAGGGGCGCCGTTGGAGATCAGCCTGCGGGATGAACAGTTCTCAGTGCGCGATTATCAGAAAGATGCCGCCGAAGCCTTTCACCTGAATGGTTCGGCGCGCGGCGGCAGCGGCGTAATTGTCCTCCCTTGCGGGGCCGGTAAAACGATCGTCGGGCTGATCGTCATGTCGAGACTTAACCAATCTACGCTCATACTGACCACCAGCCGAACCTCGATCGCGCAATGGCGGCGCGAGCTCCTGGAAAAAACCACCCTGGACGAAAGCGCCATCGCCGAATATACCGGCGAAATAAAGAACCTTGGGCCCGTGACACTGACGACTTACCAAATGCTGACGTATCGTCCCGACAAATCGGAGGATTTCCCGCATCTACAGCTCTTCGACCAGCAGCCTTGGGGGCTCATTATTTATGATGAAGTGCATTTGCTGCCGGCACCCGTTTTCCGCATCACGGCGGAGGTGCAGGCGCGGCGCCGTTTGGGTTTGACCGCTACGCTCATTCGGGAGGATGGCCGCGAAGGCGACGTGTTCAGTCTCATCGGACCCAAGAAGTACGATGTGCCTTGGCGCGACCTGGAAGGACGTGGCTGGATTGCCGAAGCGACCTGCACGGAAGTGCGTTGCGCCATGCCGCGGGAAATTCGCATGGGTTATGCGACCGCGCCGGCGCGGCAGAAATTTCGGATTGCGGCGGAGAATGCGGCCAAGCGCGACTTGCTGCGCCGGCTGCTGTTTCGTCACGCGCACGCCCCCACGCTGATCATCGGTCAATATATCGAGCAGTTGAAACAGATTGCGGAGGAGCTGGAAACCCCGCTGATCACCGGCAAGACGCCACCGTGGGAGCGAGAACAGCTTTACTCGCTCTTCCGCGCCGGCGAGCTCAAGACCATCGTCTTGTCCAAAGTTGGAAATTTTGCCCTTGACCTGCCCGATGCCGAGGTTCTGATTCAGGTGTCCGGGACGTTCGGTTCGCGACAAGAGGAGGCCCAGCGTTTGGGTCGCGTGCTGCGGCCCAAGTCTCAGGGGCGGCAGGCGCATTTCTACACACTGGTAAGCCGTGAGACGGAAGAGCAGCAGTTCGCGCATCATCGACAGCTTTTCCTGACGGAGCAGGGTTACACGTATCGCATCGCCGATGAATCCGATTATTAGAATCGTAGGAGTTGTTCATGCCCCGTTAGGGACGCCCGGACGAATGAAAACAGAACCGCCTGCGGTAGCGGGCGGGTGGCCGAGACGGGTAGGCCCCGACACAGTCGGAGTCGCTACCGCCCCGGTTCTGTTTCGCCGGTAGTGACGATAACCGCTCTTGCACGTTCAAGGTTGGCGCCAAATGCGCGGATCGCCTGATCGCTGGGGATGGACATTAGCGGCGGTGGCCTCCACCACGGTTCTCAGAGCTGCCATCTTGCGCGTGAGTTTACGATGAGCAGAAAGATTTGTTATTAACGCGAGGTTCTATGAGAAAAGCAACGGCACCTGCCGGCAAACCGTCCATCAATCTTTCCGATGCGGTGCTTCATACAAATCTGACCATACTGGAGGTGGCCGAGCCACACCTTCTCGAAGAAATCATGGCGGATCGGCGCTTGGCGCCCACGATTGTTATGCGACTCTCCGAAGACGCCGCGGTTGTCGCGCCGGGTCAAGAAGAATTCTTCATTAAACAGCTTCTTAAGGCCGGTCATACTCCAAAGGTAGTTACGAAATGAAGATGAGTGTAAATCAAGAATCCGGGTTGCCCCTGCCCCAATACGAGGCCTGTTTGCTTAATCTAAGATCGGAAGCGGTTAAGAAAATGGCTCGTGCGTGGGTGGGGAAGGACGCTTACAAGTTAAACAAAGAGCGGTGTGCCAAAGCCATTGCCGATGCCATAGCGGACCCGAATACGGTCCGCCGGGTGCTGGGTGGCGTGCCAAAGTTTGAGCGCGCCGGGTTGGGCTTCGTTAAGCGGCATGGCCCGACAGTGCCTACGGAAGAGTTGGCTATGGAGTTATTGATGTCGGGCATACCATTTGATGAGCATAAGCCGAATCGCAGCTACCATGACACTGACAGCAGCCTTTATAAGGGGCTTGACCGTCTGCTTGAGCTGGGGCTTGTCTTATGGTGTGACCGCGGTCGGTACAACTATGGCGCAGACCTTTTTTATAACCAGTATCACGATCGCCCGGAAGTGTTTTCGGATAAGCGCCTGCTGGCCGAAGTAGAAATCGTACCGCCGACGCCCCTCGTCCTCTCGCCGGTGTCGGCGGCCGAGAGGGTCCTCGTCCGGCAACCGTCGCAAGTCTTGTTGCGCTTCATCGCATTTACCGAGACGCTGCGTAAGGTTGGCCGCATTGACTTAACCACACAGGGACGCTTGTCGAAATATTCCCTTACCAAACTTGTCAAAGCGTTGGGATGGGATGATGCCCTGGCCGCGGATTCCTCTACGCCCATGGCTAACGCTACTGACTTCTTCGTTGCGCTTTTCCGTAGCGCCGGGTTGATAAAGTTGGACCCGAGTTCTCAAAGCTTGGTCATAGATTCCAGCGTGGAGAGGATTCTCACCTCGCCCTATGACGAGCAGGCAGGGCTTTGGATGAGCGCCTATCGTTCCTTGAAAAGCTGGATCGAATATAAACCTCCTGCCGTTTGGTGGGATGCGTCTGATCTATCCCGGGGGAAAAAATTTGCAGCGCTACGCGCGGCGCTCGAAGTCGCACTGGCCGCGCTGCCCCAGCCCTCCGGCTGGTATCGGATCGTTGATATCTCTGACGGCATATTCAGCCGCGTCGGCCTGAGCTTTTCGCTGAGTCACGTCGATAGCTTTTACGCTCCTTTTAAAGCAACGCCGGCCCAGATCGAAAAAAAGCGTCAAGAATGGCGCCGGCAGGTGCATCTCAAGTGGAGTCAGAATGAACAACGATGGATTGAACAAGCGATCGTCGGTCCGCTGTTCAGTCTGGGTCTTCTGGAACTGGCTTTTGAAAAGGACCAGAAGACTAACAGTCCCTCACTGGTTCGTCTTTCGGAAATCGGGTTGGAGGTCATCTATAGGGCTTTCCGCCCCAAGAATCAGGGGGCCACATCGGCAGTCCGTCGTATCCCTTCGACCGCGGCAACACAGGAAGGCCCTTGTTGGGTCGTCCAGCCAAATTTTGAGGTGCTTGTATACTTGGACCACGCCTCGGCGGCGCGCCTTTGCTTCATGGAGCGTGTGGCGACGCGCAGCCCTTCGCAAGGCGCCACGGCACTTTATCGCCTAACTCGGGAATCCGTTTATCAAGCGATGGAGAGCGGGCTGGACCATCAGACTTTAATCGCCAACTTGGCCACGGGATCCGAATATCCTCTGCCGGATAACGTTCGACAGACGCTGGCGGATTGGATCGCCCGTCGAGAGCGCATGATCGTTTATCGCGCCGCGGATATTTTGGAATTTGCCAATGCGGCGGCCCGTGACCGAGCCATTTCCGTTGCCGGCTTGCAAGGCCTTTCCATCGGCGACCGCTTCTTGATGATTCCCGACCTCAAGCGCCTGTTAGCTGCCGGCGGAGTGGGTAGTATCATTGATTACCGTAAACCCTGCGTTCGTTGTCTCAACGTGGCTGAGGATGGTCGCGTCACCATCGATCCGGCGCGTGCGGATTTGCTGGTACGTGCCCAAGTCGCTTCCTGGGCGGAACCCGACGCCTCGGATGGGAATCGATGGCGAATGACTCGAAGCAGTATTCAGAAGGCCATGGCGCGGGGCTGGACGGCCGAGCGCATCATCGAGCGTTTATCACCGCGCGCCTTGGACGCCCCGCCGAAGATTTTTCTGGCGGCCCTGCGCGCCTGGACCGGCGCCCATACCACTGTGGCACTGGCGTCCGATCTCATCCTGCAAGTCGCCGACAAGGAAATCGCCGAGGCCATAATAGCCAGTGAAATTTTACAACCCTATTTTAGAGGAAGACTGGGGCCAAATACGTTTCTCGTGCGGAATGAAGCGAGCGAAGCACTCCGCAGGCAACTTGAAGAATTTGGGCTGGAACTGGGTGTGGATTTAGCGTTTGGCTTATATTAACTTTCCTATGGTGCGATACGTTGAGAGGTAAGTGATGAACACTCTTTTCACCAAAAGGCAAGGCCAGTACCTAGCTTTCATTTATTATTACACGAAGATTCATCATCGAGCGCCGGCGGAAGCGGACATTCAAGTGCATTTTAAGGTTTCGGCTCCAACCGTTCACCAGATGGTGCTAACACTGGATCGACGAGGTTTTATTGAAAGAGTCCCCGGTCAAGCCCGCTCTATACGAGTGTTAGTAGCAACGTCGGAGCTGCCAGACTTGGAATAAGCTTAATGATCCAATACACGGTCGCCACTCTAGTAAAACAGAACCGGGAGCGGTTGTGACCGGGTAAGTACCGTATAGCCCATAGACCCGGCCGCTACCGCTCCCGGTTCTGTTTTCATTCGTCGGGGTGCGGCCAGACGCGATTAATCACCAGCCTTTGGGCTAGACCACGGATGAACGGAAACCGCATCTGCGGCGCATCAAATGTCGACTCCCGCCATAGGACCTGATCCGCGTGGAATCCCACTGCCGACAGAGAATTTGCGACGGGAAAACTAATCACAAAACAAAATGAAGATTAGCGGTTATCCGCGGATTAGGCCATCTACGTTAATAAAGTGGAGCCACCCACGTAAATTTCAATACGATGAGCAGCGTGTACAGAGCCAATGATTCAATGAGAACCAGTCCCAGAATGAGGAAGAACCGTACAGAATCCGCTGCGCCGGGATTGCGGGCGACGCTGCTGCAGGCCGCGGCCACGGCCTTGCTCTGTGCCAGGCCGCACACCGCTGAGGCGATAGCCATGGCAAATCCGGCTACAATCAAAGACCAGCGCACGTTCTCGTTGCCGGCTCCAGCCGCCGGAGCCTGTGCCAACACCGGGGTCGCCAAGACGGTCGCCAATAAGCAGAATACCATAACAAAGAATAGTTTTTTCACTCTACTACAACTCCTTTCATCGCTCTACCCAAGTAGGCAAAATTGTATACCTCGACCGACCGGGAATTAGTGTTCTTCTGCGACAACGCCGGCCAAGTAAATTATCGTTAAAAGCACAAAGACGAATGCTTGCAGCACGCTGGTAAACACCGCCAAAAACATGAGCGGCAGCGGCAGTAGAAGCGGGAACAGAAATGCAAAAACCGCGATGACCATATCCTCTCCATAAATGTTGGCAAATAATCGCACGCCGAGGGAGAGGATTCGAGAAAAATGGCTGATGATCTCGATGGGGATCATCAGCGGCGCCAGCCACCAGATCGGACCGGCAAAGTGCTTGAGGTAATGCCAAAGGCCCTGTTTCCGAATGCCCTGCCAGTGATAATACAGAAACGCAATAATGGCGCAACCAAAAGTCAAATTAGTATTGGCGGTGGGCGACTGGAAATAAGGGATCAATCCAATTAAGTTGCTTATTAGAATAAACAGGCCTAGCGTGCCCAAGAACGGCAGATACCTTTTATAATCGTGATGCCCAATAATGCTTTCTTGCTGTTGCCGCAACGCTTCGACCAGAGACTCAATCATATGCTGCGCCGCGCCCGGCCGATCCACACTGAGTCGCCGGCGAAGATAAACAGCAAAAACAATGATAATTAGCCCGACCAGCAGCATTAGGATCATGTGGTCGGGGACAATCTTGTCGCCGTGCCTCACGTTGACTCCCATCAACGAGAGGACCTTGCCCACCACAAGGTTGATCGGTTCCGAAAGGAAAAACTCGTGCTCTTCCATGATGACGTATTGGCCTTTCTTTAATAACCTGTACTCGCTTCTGAACGTCAGTAGCTACCACACGCTCGCCGCTAAAGAAACGGCACGCAGCTAAACAGAACCGGGAGCGGTAGCGACCCCGACTGTGTCGGGGCCTACCCGGCTCGGCCACCCGCCCGCTACCGCAGGCGGTCTGTTTTCATTAGCGGTTCTTAGAGAGCAGCTTCCCCATTTGATAAATACACTCTACAATCATCGCGCCGACACAGATAAATAATCCCAAAAAGGCGTAGAAAAGGTCGATGAACGAAACCCGTAAAATACCATAAAAGCCTATCAAAATCAATCCGTAACGGAGAAAAAATTTGACGGCCACCCATCGTCTTTTCTTACGCGCTTCCTTGTAAAGGGCAAGGTCCACCATGTCGCTTAACCACTTAAAATTGAGAAGCGAAATCACGCCTCCCAAGGCAAAGGAAAACGACCGAGCGAGAGAAAAAGTTAACCCTATAGTCACGCAAAAAACGATCAGTAATAGAGCACCAAAGAGAAGAACACGATGGGTGAAGTCCTGGGAATCAAAATGAAAGGCCGGCTTATCTATGGCACACACGGCTAGTTCCTGAACGGTCGATCGTGACCTCGTAGACGCCATGAAGTTCAAGAGTTGATGCCCATAAGTCACGTTTTCGGCGTTGAAGTCTTCCCGGTGTCACTTAGCCGCGGACAACGGACGACTGTCCATGAAGCGGCGTCGCGTTACGTCTTGCTGATGGTTCGAAACAGATTAATAAATCCGGCAGCAATACCCATTAGAATGAAGACCAGCGTCCCCCAGGGGCCGGTGCCGAACCAGCGATCAACAAAGTGTCCTATCCCCAGTCCAATAGCTATGCCGGCCACGAACATGATTCCAATTACCATTAAGTCGGCCAGCGCCTTTATGTCGCTCTTCTTGTCGGTCATACGCGAAATTGTATCACAGACAGGGGCATGACCTTCGTTTACCCTCGTCGCCATTTATCGTAAAAATGAGTTTGAGGCAGCGCGGGCGAAATTCAAAAGCGGCTCTGGGTAAAGAAGAATGCCCAACGTGACGGCAAAGGTCACGGTAAGGGCCGTTACTACTCCCGGTGAGAAAGTCAATTTCACATCGTCCGTGGGCTCGATCAGGAACATGGCGCGTACAATTAGCCAATAGTAATAAAAGGCCACCACAGAATTGATCACACCGATCACAGCCAGTATGACTAGATAGGTGTAATGCGTTTTGAAATAAGCCTCGATCAAAGCGGAAAAAATAGCGTACTTGGCCAGGAACCCGGCGGTAGGGGGTAGGCCGGCCAGCGAAGCGACGAAGACCGTCATCATGATCGCCGCGCCGGGATTTTTGGTGACCAGCCCTTTCAAGTCGTCAATGGTATCGCCAACCAAACCTTTGCGCCGTACCATCACGATGATAGTAAAAGCGCCAAGGTTCATGAAGGCATACAGAAACAAGTATATCGCCACGGCCGTGACGCCGCCGTTGTCCTTTCCGGCGATCAAACCCAGCAACAAATAACCGGCATGCGATATCGTTGAGTAGGCCAACAACCGTTTGATATTGGTCTGCGTAAGGGCCGCCAAATTGGCCCACGTCATAGTGAGCACGGCCAGAACCGACAGCAAGCGTAGATAGGTGGGATCCGTCGCCACGGGTCCCAATCCGCTGAGAAATATGCGGAAAAGTACGGCGAAGGCCGCGGCCTTGGGCCCTACCGAGATAAAGGCGGTTATAGAGGTCGGTGCGCCCTCGTAAGCATCCGGGCACCACATGTGGAAGGGGACGGCGGCGATTTTGAATCCCAAGCCGGCGATCAAGGTTATCATGGCTACCAGCATAAGTGGATTCTTAGCGGCGCCCGCTTCCATAGCTTTGGCGATAACTTCCAAACTGGTCGATCCGCTTAACCCATAGAGTAAGGACATGCCATAGAGCAGCAAGCCCGTCGAGAAAGCGCCCAGCAAGAAAAACTTCATGGCGGCCTCATTGGACCGACGATTACCCCGCAAATAGCCCACCAGTATGAATTCGCAGATGGCCATCAATTCCAGGCTGATAAATATGGTGATCAAATCTACGGCAGCGGCCATGAACATCATGCCGACGGTAGCGAAAAGAATCAAACAATAATACTCGCCGCTTTGCTCTTCTTCGATGTCCATATATTTTCTTGACATGAAGATGCATACCGCTGCATTGGTCAGAAATAATATCTTGAAAAACGCGCCGAAGGCGTCCAATTGCAGCATTCCGCCGAAGGCACTGCCTTGGTAACCGTAGGTCCAGTACAGGGAAAAACCAGAAATGGCCAGGCCGGTCAATGCAAAAATGCTTACCCAACGCCGGGTATCCTTGGGGACGAGAAGGCAAAAGGACGCCCAAATGATCAGCATGATCTCCGGCTTGATCAAAGCGGAATTTTGAATTAAATCTCCTAACAGAGCGGTTTTGTCGGCAATATCTACCATAGGTAATCATCCAAAGCGATGAAGTGTTTAAGGATCGCCCCCCCCAAAAATGACTGCACCATAACAGGCGCTTGCGCCTCACAGATTATTGAACGCCTCTAAACACGGGAGAACTCTTCGGCTAGCCTTCCGTCTCCGTCGAGGTTTGGCGTCAATTCATGCTATTTACCGATGCGGCGCAGGGCGATCGGCGACCACCGTGCCGGGCGCAACGGTCGGGCTAGTGGTCGCGTCGGCTACGGGTATGGAAAGTTTAAAATAATCGCTACCGCGAACTTTGGATACAACGCGGTTGACCGGGTCGTCGAGATAACGCAAAAAAGTCTGCGGATACAATCCAATCCAAAACGACAGGATAATGAGCGGCACGTAACAAAACGCTTCTCGAAAATTCAAATCATCCAGCAATTCGTTCTTTGGGTTGGTAACTTCGCCAAACATCGTGCGCTGAAAGAGCCAGAGCATATACGCAGCGCCGAGCACGATACCCACGACGGCTACACCGCTCCAGATTCGCAAGGTGGGATCAGAAAAGGTCCCCTGCAATATCATGAACTCGCCGATGAAGCCGTTCAAGCCCGGCATGCCAATGCTGGAAAGCGTCATGATCAGGAATATGGTGGCATAGAGCGGCATAATGTGTGAAAGCCCGCCATATTCCGAGATAAGCCGCGTGTGCCGCCGCTCATAAACGTTCCCGACCAGCAAGAAGAGCGCGCCGGTGGAGAGGCCATGGTTAATCATTTGCAGCACGCCGCCCTGCACCGCCACCGGCGTTGCCGCGAAAATCCCGAGCATGCAAAATCCCAAGTGGCTTACCGATGAGTAAGCTACCAAGCGTTTCCAATCTTTCTGCATGAGCGCGACCAACGCGCCGTAAATAATGCCGATGATGCACAGCCACATCATCCAAGGAAAAGACTTTCCACCAATACCGATAAAGTAGCGTGAGGCGTCCGGCAATAGCGGCAGTCCAAATCGTACGAACCCGTAGGTTCCCATCTTCAGCAGAACGCCGGCCAGAATCACCGAACCGGCCGTTGGCGCATCGGTATGCGCGTCCGGCAACCATGTATGAAAAGGAAACATCGGCACTTTGATGGCAAAGCCGACAAAGAAGGCCAGGAAAACCCAATACTGCAGACCAAAAGGAAATCCGATTCTTTGCAGCTCAATGACATTAAACGTATAGACACCTGTTTGGCGGCCATAATCGAAGTAGAGCGCCAGTATGCCGAGCAGCATGAGCACGGAACCGGCGAGCGTATACAGGAAGAACTTAATGGCAGAGTATAGTCTTCGCTCGGAACCCCATACGCCGATCAGGAAATACATCGGAACCAGCATGATCTCCCAAAACACATAAAATAGGAAAAAATCCAAAGCCATGAAAGTGCCGAGCATGCCGGTCTGCAGCAATAGCAGCAAGGCGTAATACTCTTTTACCCGATGTTCAATCGCCGTCCAGGAGGAGAGCACGGCGATGAATCCCAGAAGCGTCGTGAGCATGATCAGCAACAAACTAATGCCGTCGATCCCGAAATAGTATTGCGCGCCAAGTGAAGTAATCCAGGGAACTTTGATGATGTATCGAAAATTGGTAAGCGGATCCGTGTAACTTGGATTATTAAAGCTGAGAATCAACGGTATGGACAGAATGAAATCCAGCAAGGCCACCAGGTTGGCCGTCCACTTGATGGCGGTTACCGACTTGCGATCCAGCAGCAAGATGATGAAGAAGCCGGCCAGCGGGACATAGCAAACCAGGTTTAAAATCGGAATTCCCATCACGTGCAACATAGTTTGGTTGTCTCCCTGCGGGCGCTCACCACGCGGCTGCGGAGCTCGTCGTCCGGCCTCGTGCCTTTCATAATCAATCCGGTATACGGCTGATTAGGACGCGCGCCCCTTCTTGTTCAATCCTGAAGCTCTTTTTATGCAAGCTGAATTTCCAGCGGCCTAGCTTCTATTTCGATAGATACATATACAAGCTGAAGAACGCAATTACCCCTACCATGATCACCATGGCATAGCTCTGAACCAAGCCCGTTTGAATCCGGCGAAAGATATAGCTGAAGCGGTCCGCCATCCAAGCCAGCAAATTCACCGCGCCATCGACAATATACTTATCAAAAACTCCCGATAGCCGACCCAAAGAACGGGTAACCCATCCCGAGCCGTTTACGCCCAGACCATCGATGACGTTGCGGTCAAAAGCCCAAAGTCCTGTGCCCAAATCCTTGGTGCGATGGATAATCAGAGCGTCGTAAATTTGATCGACGTAGTATTTGTTAAAGAAACATTGATAAACGACGCCCAGCGAGCGTTGTTCATCGGCCGGCTGTGTCTTTCGCCGGTTGTAGATCCAATAGGCCAGGAAAATGCCCGCCCCGGCGATAAGGACACTGAGCGCCGTCATGAGGATTTCCGTCGAAGCTGCGTCGTGACCGCCATGGTCGCTCACCGGTGCTTGGTAGCGGAAAACCGGATCCAGGAAATGTTCCCAGAGATTAGTATGGGTAATATAGCTGGGCATGCCGACATATCCGGCCACTATCGAACCCACCGCCAAGACGACCAGAGGGATGATCATACTCTTGGGCGATTCGTGGGGCAGGCGCACGCCATGGCCGTGGCCTACGCCCCCGTGCACGGTATCTTGACCATGGCCCCCATGCGAATGATGCGACTCTTCCGCAGGTTCCGCGGCATCGAGGAAACGCGGTTGGCCGAAGAAAGTCAGGAAGATCAAGCGGAACATATAAAAAGCCGTACAGCCGGCGGTGAGAAAGGCCACAAACCAAATGATCTTATGTCCGCCGCCGTAAGCGCGCCAGAGAATTTCATCTTTGCTGAAAAAGCCGGCCAGGCCGGGAATGCCGGCAATGGCGAGCGTGCCGATGAGCATGGTGGCGTAGGTCCAGGGCATGTACTTGCGCAGTCCACCCATCTTGGCCATGTCCTGTTCGTGGTGCATGCCCATGATCACCGAACCGGAACCGAGGAACAGTAGGGCTTTGAAAAAGGCATGCGTGTAAACGTGAAATAGTCCCGCGGCAAAGGTGCCGACACCGCAAGCGGTAAACATATACCCAAGCTGGCTGACCGTGGAATAGGCGAGCACGCGCTTAATGTCCCGCTGAAAGAACCCGATCGTCGCGGCAAAAATGGCCGTAGCGACGCCGATACCGGCAACAATGGCCATAGTATGCGGCGCCCGGCTAAACAGCGCGTTGCAACGGACTACCATGTATACGCCGGCCGTAACCATGGTGGCGGCATGTATGAGGGCGCTGACCGGAGTGGGGCCTTCCATAGCATCCGGCAGCCAAACGTAGAGCGGTATCTGTGCGCTCTTTCCGGTGGCGCCCAAGAAGAGGAAAAGGGTGATTCCGGTAAGCAGTCCCCAGGTCATGGTCTCGGTCGGCCACGCGCCGGCCGCCCGAAAAACCTCTTCAAAATTCAGCGTGCCAAAGGTTACGGCGATCAGCATCATGGCGATTACAAAACCGGTGTCGCCGATGCGGTTGACGATGAAGGCTTTCTTTCCCGCATCCCCGGCGCTTTTCTTCTCAAAGTAGAAGCCAATCAGCAAGTACGAACAAAGCCCCACGCCTTCCCAACCCACAAATAATATGAGGAAATTATTTCCCAGTACCAGGGTCAGCATGGCAAACATAAAGAGGTTCAGATAAGCAAAAAACCGCCAATACCCCGAATCTTCATACATGTAGCCGATCGAGTATACGTGTATCAGAAACCCGACAAAGGTTACGACGAAAATCATCACGGCCGACAGTGGATCTAATCGGTAAGCCCAATCAACCTTGAAAGTCGCCCAAGCGCCATTGGTGAGCTTGAGCGGAGTGGCGGGGATCCAAGTAAACGACACGGTTTCATAGACGCGCTCGTCTTGCGGCAGCGACATGAGATCATGAATCGCCCCCAGCGAGAGCAAACAGGCGATGGCAACAGCCCCGACGGCTATCGTGTGCACCAGAGTCTTGTTGGGTTTCCGCCCGATGACGCGAACCCTATAAAGGCCAATCAGGCCGATGAGCGCCGAACCCGCCAAGGGCAGCAATGGAATAAGCCACAAATATTTCAGCATAAGTTTACCGACATCCGCGGTTGAGCTTCTGTAAGTAAGGCGAAGAGTTTTGCGGCGGAGCGAGGCTCGTCCGTCGCCCTCACCATTTCAATAAATCGATTTCGTCGAGGTTAATCTTTTCCTTATTGCGAAACAGCGCAATCACGATTCCCAGGCCAACGGCCGCTTCCGCTGCGGCGACCGTAATGACAAACACCACGAACACTTGACCGATCGTGTTCTGTAACTGCTTGGAAAATGCCACCAGATTAATATTAACGGCATTAAAGATGAGCTCAATCGACATCAAAACAATTAGAACATTACGACGGGTCAACACCCCAACAATTCCAATGGTCAGGATGATAGTACTTAAGATCAAATAGTGCGAAGTGGTGATCATCGATTCAACCCACGCTTATAAACGTCCACCATGAATTCCGTAGCCGGCCCTATTCGTACATCGTAACGCGGTGATTCAGTCCCACGTATCCGCTTTGCCCTTGGCCAGCAGCACCGAGCCGATAATGGCTACCAGCAAAAGGAGCGAAGCGATCTCGAAGGGCAAAACATACGGCACGTACAGTCCCCAGCCCACGATCTCCGTATTGCCGCTGACCGGCACGGGACCTGCGGCGGGAACGCTCGCCGTGATTACGGGCCCGCCTTTGAAAAAGAAATAGAGCATCAGGCCGGCCAGGGTCAGCGAGACTAGTATGGCCGCTTTCCACTGTCCGGTCGCCTTACGCATGCGAGACTCTTCATTAAAATTAATCAGCATGATAACCATGAGAAACAAGACCATGATGCCGCCGACATAGGTCAGGATTTGAATCGCCGCAATAAACTCGGCGTGCATATAAATGTAGAGCGCCGCAATGCTCAGCAACGCCGCAATGAGATAAATGGCGCAGTGAACGGCATTGCGGGCCGTTATCACCAGGATCGAAAAGAGCACGATCAGACCCGCGGTCACGTAAAACATGATCGGTTCTATCATAATTATTTCCCAGGCCAATAGAGCAGAATCACACCGGCCGCCATGGTGTTGACAATGCCGAGCGGCAAGAATACTTTCCACCCCAGCCGCATGAGCTGGTCAAAGCGAAAACGGGGAAAGGTGGCGCGAAACCATATATATAAGAACAAGAAGGCCGACATTTTGAGCAGAAACCACACCAGACCGGGAATCACGTCGAGAAAAGACAAAGCTGACACATTAGGAAACGGCCGCAGCCAGCCGCCCCAGAACATGAGGGTGGCCAGCGAAGAAACCGTTATCATGTTGGCATACTCCGCCAATACCCAAAGTGAAAAACGAAACCCGCTGTATTCGGTGTGGAAGCCGGCTACCAATTCGGTTTCCGCTTCCGGCAAATCAAACGGCAGACGGTTGGTCTCCGCCACGCCGCAGAAAAAATATAGAAAGAATGAGAGCGTGCCAACCGGAGCCAGAAAAACAAACCACCAACCGAGTTCTTTTTGAGCTTCCACGATTCTTACCAGGCTAAGCGACTGCACGGCCATGAGGACCGGAATGATGGCAAAGCCCATGGCTACCTCGTAGCTAATCATTTGCGCCGAAGAGCGCAGCGCGCCGAGCAGCGGATATTTACTATTGGAAGCCCAGCCGCCCAGTACGATTCCCAGGATCCCGACGGAGGAAACCGCGATCAAAAACAGAATACCGATATTAATGTCCGTGACTATGAAGGTCTTGCCGGGCCCGAAAGGAATGACGGAGTATACGATGAAGGCCGGGATCAGCGCCACGGCGGGCGCCAGTATAAATACCCAACGGTCGGCGCGTTCCGGAATCACATCTTCCTTGAGCAAAAACTTGATGGCATCGGCCACCGGTTGCAGCAGCCCGTGCCATCCCACCCGCATGGGGCCTAAACGGATTTGCATATGCGCAATCGCTTTGCGCTCAATCCAGTTCATAGCCAGCACGATGAGCGTAATACCTACGACGATGATCGCAATCTTAATCAGGGGGATTACTACCAACGCCCCTACCCAGCCGGACAATATGTTTTCCATAAGCAACCTAGCTTCGAAGGATAGCCGTTACGCGCTTCATGCCGGCCTCAGGTCGTTCATTTATCATGGTCGAGTAGACGAGGTGCTCCCAGAAGAGACAGACCGTTTCTTCCAGTTGCCGCCTCGTCCCTCACAGAACCGTACTAGTGGCTTTCCCAGCATACGGCTCTTCAACCACCTTTGAGACCGGCGACGCGTCGGAACGGAT
>JACOSC010000089.1 GCA_016179055.1 Acidobacteriota bacterium | reverse complement strand
ATACAGAGTGGATGGCTCTGGCGAGCCCGTAAGCGGGGGTTAGAAATTATGTGCCATAATTAAATAGACAAATTCTGGCACAACTCCCGGACGATTGTGAGACAGGCGCATGAAGTTTATCTAATTAATAGCCCCTCCGATTAATAGCCCCTCCGATTAATAGCCCCTCCGAAAAGTCTGCCGTTGGGGTTGCTGTGTCCACCGACCTTTTCCCAGGGTAGCTCGTGCCTCGCAACCCTGGGCTTTGAGACGGAATCCCGTTGGGATTCTGAAACGGGCAAAATATTTTCAGGAAGCGCCATTCGGGCCTTTATTCATGCCGTCTGTTTGTTTCGGATCGTCCGGGTTAGGTTACCCCGATGTATTGAAATGAACAGGCTCGACCCGCATCACTCCGGGGGTCATTCCAAAGGGTAAGTCAAAGGTACATTAAAACAAAAAAACCCCACGACCGTTTCGGGTCGTGGGGTCTCTCTGTTGGTTACTATGTGCCTTATATACGGTCCGTCTGTGCTTACTTAGAATTGGAGTTTAACTCCCAGACGAACATTGGACGGGAATTGGAAAATGGTTCCATTCCGATAGAATGGGTTTGAAATAGGCGGAACGCCGGTGACGCCGCTGTTGAGCGTGAACGTCTCGTCCACTCTAACGGCATGTTGGTGGTTCAACACGTTAAACCAATCAAGCTGGAATCGGAGTTGATAATTATCCCCAAACTTGATCGGATAATAAGCGCCGAAGTCCCATGTCATGGTTGAATTCGTGCGACCGACCGTACCCCGCGGTTTACCGAACCCTTCGTTGTTGCCGTAAACCGGGTGCGGGATCAGCTCATTGATTGGAATGCCGGACTGGGCGCTAATCGAAGAATTCAGGGTTAAATTAAACGGAAGGGTGTAGCCGCCATTCAACTTAAATTGATGCGGACGGTCGTTGGGGAGGCGCCCATAGGTGTTCTTCAGCAAACTTACCAAATCGAATAACGAGGTGATGTTGGGATCCCGCTGGCCGTTATCGTTGCGGAACAGACCCTCGTAGTTGCCCGTCAGGCTCGAGTATACATAAGAGGCAAGAAAATGGTAGTTCTGCGAAAAACGCTTCGTAGCGGTGAACTCAACCGCGCGGTAGTAGCGACGAGCGCGGCCGAATCGCTGGAAACCAGTTTCCTCCCGAGTGCCGGCGATACGGTCTGTCAAGCTTTGGCCTGGGTTGAACAAGAAATAGGTATCCCCGTCATCAAAAGATCCGTCCTCAATTACGGAGCCTTGGGCTCGGTAAATCCCGCGTAAACCGACGGCCAAGTTGCGGGCGATTTCGTACTCAACACCAGCGCTGACTTCATGAACGGTCTGCGGTCGGAGATCAGGATCGATTGGGGTCACCTCGGCGCCCAGATTCACGGCACCCGTGCGGGGGTTTCCGCGGATTCCCGTTACAATCGTAGAACCAGGTGGAGCATTGACCAAATTCACATTAAAGTTTTTGTCTGTCTGGCTGTTGTCACTCCCCGCTCGCACGTTGACGTCGAGTGGAATCGGTGTCTCGACGAAGAGAGCGTAATTGGCGAATAACTTGCCACGGCCCCGTCCGGTGAAATCCCATATGGCCCCCACACGCGGCTGCATGTTGTACCAGAATTTATCCAGCTTCAGGTAAGTCTTCCCTTTGTTGCCGTAAGACTGTTGAAAGTCCCAACGCAGGCCGCCCAAGAGTTGGATGTCACGTGTGAGCTTGAATTCATCTTGCATATAGAAGCTCTCGACATTGGTATGGGTGTCCGCCCTCAGTTGAAAATCACGTACGCGCGTGCTCAGACGAACCAGGAAGGGATTGGCACTGGCTTCCGCAGCGGAAATCCTGTCCGTTATGGCTCCGCCTGGAAATCCGGCGGCCACCGCAATTAAGGCGGCGCGCGCCGTGGCGGCCGCGGCCGGGCACACGATAGTGTTAAGTCCCGCAATGACTCTAGTGGTGCAGGCGCTGAAATTATTCGTGATGCGGGTATTCAGCGTCTGGTTGTTGTCGGGGGTGGCAAAGGTAAGCCCTTCCGGGTTGCCGAACGTCTGCGGGATGCCCGTGGAAGTGGCATTAGCCTTATAATTGTTGCGACTATATTCAAAGCCATACTTGAAGCTGTGCGGACCCCAAATATTTTGCAAGCGGGCTTGCGTTTCCCAACGGTTGCGATCCTCCGTCCTGAAAAGCCCAAAGCCCTGACGGACAAAACCCCGCTCCAATGACCCGCCGCCGGGGGCGTTGACATAGCTAATCGGACCGAGATTATAAGTGGTACCCCCGATTACCTGGGTAAATTCAGTGCTGCTGGTGGTGACGGGCGCAATATTACGACCACCGGTAAGAATGGCAAAGTTATCGGTTACCACCGGGATACGGGCGACGCTCGCCGCCGGGATTGTGTTGAAACGTTGTCGGTGGATTCCCACAGCGAACTCACCAATGAAAGTTGGAGTGATGGCCGAATTCAAGCGCACCGTGTAATTCCCGCCCCCCCGCTCTGTCTTGCCAGCAAAGCTATCGGGGCTGGCGCCAAACCCTGAGTTCGGGAAAAGAAACCCTTCCTCCTTGCGGTAATCGCCAAATGTGGAGAAGGTGAGCGTATTTCTCTGGTTAATTCCATAAGTCAGCTTTCCTGCATAGAATGGCGTCGTAACCTTGTTGTTCGTACTATCTTTGAATGTCTGGGTTAAAAAAAAGTTCCGCCGGCGGTGCGGGTTCAACGCGCCATAAAACCAGAGCTTGTCTCGTAGAATGGGCCCGCCGACGTCCACGCCGGCATCCACTTCTGAAAAGCCATTAGGCGCCAGGCCGGTACGCGGGAAGCTTTCCGTTTTCCGAACCATACCTTTAGTAGAAAAGAAGGTGAAGACGTCGCCGTGGAAATTGTTGCCTCCACTCTTGGTGAGCACGTTGAAAATTCCGCCCGTGGTATTACCATATTCAGCGCCAAAGGCGCTGGTCTTAATTTGCACTTCTTGTACGAACTCGAACGGGATATTAGCGCCCGATCCGCCGAAGGCCGGGTCAGTGGTCGTCACTCCGTCTAAAATGTAATTATTTTCAGGGCCGGAGGCTCCGCCGACCGAAGGGTCGATATCCCGGCCGGCCTCATCCCGCAGGCCGGAGCGAGCCGCCGTGGGCGCAATACTGAATAGCGACTGTACAGTTCGCTGCGTGGGAAAATTGGAGAATTGCTCCGTAGAGACACTGGTCTGCGTAGTGGCGCTGGTGGTATCGAGGATGGCGCTCGAAGACGTAACTTCAACGGTCGTTGTCGTGCCTTGCGGTTGCATGCGCAGTTCTACAATCGAGGCCTTCGAAAGATTCACTTCGATATCTGTTCGGTCAGACTTATTAAAACCCGGCAAGGCCTCGGCGGTCACCGTGTACCTTCCGGGAGGCAGGTTTAAAATTCGATAGCGACCATCGCTAGTGGTAATGGCCGATTTCGCGAGGATCAAGTTTGGACTCGCTACCGTCACGGTTACACCGGGCAGAACCCCGCCGGTTGCGTCGATAACGGTGCCTTCAATCGTACCCGTCGTAGACGTTTGTGCCAGCATCGACGCCGGCAAAAGGGCGAGGCACCAAACGAACATCGCCGTTAACATAAGCTTCGTAATCTTCATTGCTACCTTCCTTTATATTTTGTTAAGCTTTCTTTTTTCTTAGCATGATTCGGCACTTAACCGAGTCGCTAGATTGCTCAAACCTTGAGAAGGATGATCCAACCTTCACACCAAAAATTTAAATCATTCCTGAAACGGCTCTTGCGTACATCCTCGCCCGTAGAGCGAGAGCCAAGCTTTAGCAATTCTTATTCCATGGGTGGCCTATGTAAAAACTTTCGAAATTTCAAGCTTCATGCCGGTACATACTTCAAAGCTAGAAGATAAATCCAAAAAACTGGACGGGCGTTCAAACAATTGAACACAGAAAGGCAAACAGGAAGTCTGCATTCGATAAACGATGTGGCCTCCCGATGAAGGCGGCGAGCGATGTCGTTACGATGGAACGCCGCCGTAGGCTGCCCACCTGAGCCAACGCCTCACCCGCCTCGGCGTACCCGCCCGCTACCGCAGGCGGTTCTGTTTTCATTCTTCGTGGCGCCGCAACAGGGCATCAACAACTCATTAGCGATGTCGAATCAAGCTATGGAATGTCTAAACAGCGATGGCGAGGAGAGCTGCCTCGGCGGATCGTCGCAGATTATTTTTTACCGGCCTTGCTTAGCAATCGTGGGAAAATGAAGAGCGCATTCAATTGCTTTCTTCGAACAAGCAGGAAAACCACTTCCAGCAAGCACCATGATAAGTAAATGCCGGTTATCAGCCTGTGCGTCGCCGGTATCATGAATTGGATTAGCCACAAGAGAAAAATTCCCAGACTTTCATACCAGGCAAAGCGCATATTGAATAGCAACAAAATGCCCAGGGACGATTGTGCGATGGTCAGCAGAATCTCCGCCTCTTGGTGCGAATCAAATAGAATGGGACTTACTGTGCCCCTGCTGATTGAGTAAATAACCGGCAACATCGCCGCGAGCATTGTCCACTGGTTGATGTTCGAGGACACCATATTCATCAGCGCCATGGGAGCCATGTTCGGACGGCGGGCCCAATTGAAGGCTGAGAGTTTTTCTGGAAATTCTGAAAGGAACGGAGCCACCCATTGAACAAAAAGAAACTGACTAATACCAAGACTGGCTGCCAACAGCAGCATGCTCTCCAGAAAAGGTTCGGCCACAAAATACAGGATCAAACCACCGCCCAGGAAGAGCAAGATCGCGCCGCCATTGCGAATCGTTTTTGATGAGCGCAATAGAGTGCGCGGAATAATGTCCATGTCCTCGATTTTTTCTTCGCTTTGTGGAGGGATTCGGTTTAGCACAACGAGATAGATGAGGTAAAGCAGAAATAAGATCCCCGCATCCAGCACGGTAAGACTGGCCTTGTACCAAATAAACACCCAATAAATAATCGGCAGGGCCAGGGCTAAGACTTCAACCGCATGCTCATCGTCGAGGATGATCTCTTTAAGCGGTCGGCCGTGATTAATGCGATGGAAGACAGTGGCCGTGCCGAAAATCATCGGCCAACCGAGGCCAACCAGTAGGCGCAGCGAGCCGGTCAAATTGGCAATCATGAGGTGGGCTTTGTCGGGCTCATGGCCGGCTTTCCATGCAATCACCGCTTCGACCGCAAATTCCGGCAAGGTCTGCAACCAGGCCAACATGGCAAGCGCCAACCCCTGCGAGACCAGGAACTGCGCCACCTCCGCTCCCCATGCAATCATGAAGGCGGAAAGGACTACCAGTGGAAAGGCCCACGTCGCCGAGAGTGATTCAGATTTTGGCAACACAGCTATAATGACCGCTTTGAAATATCTAAACACTACATCAAACGGCGGCAAGACGGCTTACCGTCGCCGCGGGAAATCTGCCGGACGGCAAAACCCACCCGACGCCAACCCATCGTACCGAGACGGCGGGTGAATTATAGACACCGGATTCAATAACGTCAAGCTGGCGGCTGGAAGGCCACGGAGCACCCGCAATTAAATGCTCCGCCGCGGCTTCAGCTTGTGGTTTGACGGCTGCCCTCTCGGACGGTTACCGGTGCGTCACGCCGGTCGCCTGATCTCTTATTTTACCGCGGGGAGGATCCGCGTAGCAGTTGTGGTGCACCGGCTGGGATGATACATACGTTGGTCAAAGGCTTTTCGAAAAAAATTAAATGCGATTGCTCAGTGGACGGCCAATATGTTTCTTGACTTGATGACTAACGAGGAAGTATAATTCGGTCGTCTTACAGGGGCGCCAGGGGTGAAGATACAAGACGTGGCGAGCCCCAAAGGTAGTGACTTCTATCGGAAGCTCCGTAAGTTACACCCATAATAATTTGGCCGCGTCCTGGCGAAAACCGTGCACACGTCGCAACAAAAAGGCAAGATGAGCCAAGAACCGTACATTTCGATAGTAATACCGGCTTACAACGAAGAACGTCGTATCGGCAAGTCTTTAGAATCGATTTTTACTTTCCTTGAGTCCGAAGGGGTGCCGTTCGAAGTGGTGGTGGTCGACGATGGGAGCCGCGATAATACTATCGGCATGGTTAAGGCCTTTCTTAAAGGCGCACCGCAGGGGAAGCTCATTCAGAACGAAGAAAACCGGGGTAAGGGTTTTACCGTGCGCCGCGGTATGTTGGCGGCCAGCGGCCGGCATGTGATCTTTAGCGATGCCGATCTATCCACTCCGATCCAGGAGGCGCGCAAATTCCTGCCGTTGCTTGAAAAGCAATATGACATTGTAATTGGCTCCCGACAAGCCGCCGGTTCCAACGTTGTGGTTCGCCAACAAAAGTACCGCGAGTTAATGGGGAAAACCTTTAACCTTTTTGTGCGCGCCCTGGTTGTCGACCAAATAGCGGACACTCAATGTGGCTTCAAAGGGTTTCGGCAAACGGTAGCGCGCGATGTCTTCCAGCGGCAGCGTCTTTTTGGCTTTTCCTTTGATGTTGAAATACTCTATATCGCCCACCGTCTGGGGTATGCCATACGCGAAGAGCCGATTGAATGGCACAATTCTTTTGAAAGCAAGGTAAATGTTTTCACCGATAGCACTCAAATGCTGCTGGATTTGTTCAAAATTCGTTGGCTCCACCGTAACCTGAAAGAGCTTCCAGCTTCCGGCGGGCCGCTTCACCTGTAGCGAGCCGCCGCTTAAACGCGGGCTAAGTGTAGACAATTCCTTCCATTATCTTCCTCTTCCCTTACGTCGATTGCTAGGGCCTGTCGGCGTCTAAAAGCGGCTTAAAAGACGGCTCCGCCGTTCGGCAAAGAACGATGCGCTTCCGCCAGGTTTCATCGTCACGAGATGGGTAATCCATGCGATAATGTGAGCCGCGGCTTTCCTTGCGAACCTCGGCCGCTTGTGTTATCAGACGAGCTACCGTCAGGAGATTTGCGTTCTCCAGCGCCGTGCTGTCCCAGCCGCCATCGAGCTGAGACGTCGGCATCGATCCCAGCGCTTTGGCGGCCTCCCTTAGACCATCCCCCGACCGAAGCACTCCCGCAAAATTACGCATGATTTTCTGCAGGGATAGCCGCTCTGCCGCCACCTCAGCCGCGGCTGGCCTCGCCAGGAAGGAATTAAGATCGATAGGATCGGCAGGCGAATCGGCTCGTGACTCGACGCTCAGTGCCCCCTGGCCCGCCCGTGCCCCGAATACCAGACCTTCCAACAGCGAGTTGCTGGCCAACCGGTTGGCACCGTGAACACCGGTGCAAGCCACTTCTCCAGCCGCGAAAAGATTCTTTATATTGGTACGTCCATAAAGATCCGTTTCTATGCCGCCCATCATGTAATGCGCCGCGGGATGAACCGGCACTCGATCTCTGGTAATATCCAGTCCGTAACCCAAGCAGGTTTGGTAAACGCGCGGAAAACGACGCCGCACAAAATCCGGTCGCAGGTGAGAAAGATCCAGATAGATTTCTGACTGGCTGGTAGACTGTATCTCTTGAACAATAGCGCGGCTGACCACGTCGCGGGGAGCGAGCTCGGCTCTTTCGTGATAACGCTCCATGAAACGCTCGCCGCGCTGGTTCCGCAAATATCCGCCTTCGCCGCGTATGGCTTCCGTAATCAGAAAACGCGGGACGCCCGGAAGAGCTAACGCCGTAGGATGGAATTGGACAAACTCCATATCGCAGAGGCGCGCCCCCGCCCGGTACGCCATGGCAAAGCCGTCGCCTGTAGCAATATCCGGGTTAGTGGTATCGCGATAAACATGGCCGAGTCCACCGGAGGCCAGTATGACGGCGCGGGCTTGCCAGACGCAAAGTCGAGACGAAGCCCTATCGAGCGAAAGCACACCACGGCAGCGATCATTTTCAACGAGGAGATCGATTATAAAGGTATGCGGAACTAATCGTAGGCCGGATTCCATCTGAGCGCGCTGCCGCAAGGCGCGGACAATCTCGCGCCCCGTTGAATCACCGTGGGCGTGTATCACGCGCCGCCGGCTATGGGCGCCTTCGCCGGTGAAGGCCAGCTTATTTCCCTCCTGATCAAAGGCGGCCCCCCATTCGATTAACTCGCTAATACGCGCCGGCCCTTCTGATACTAAAACTTTGACGGCGTTTTCATCGCAGTGCCCATCGCCGGCCGATACGGTATCGACAAAATGGCACTCGACTTCGTCATCGTCGCTGAGCGCCACGGCCACGCCACCTTGCGCGTACTCGGTATTGGACTCCCCCGTGTCCGCTTTGGCGAGGGCCACAACCGAGCCCGCCTTGACGAGCTCCAACGCGGCCCGCAGCCCGGCGACACCGCTGCCGATTACTAAGTAATCAGTCTGCTGATAATCAACGTCCGCCCGCATAAATCAATAGCACCTCGGGTTATCTTAGCACACAGCTTCCAGTACCGAAAGGATGGGCCATAAGCACGCATGAATCCTGTTGCGTGGTCGGAGTACGGCCGCAATATAGCCTCCAGTTCGAGCGGCGTTGCGGGCATAGGGTGTCGTCGGCCACGCCATTCGAGGTCATCCCACATTTCATTCGCAATCGGACAGGAAAGTTGATATTCTTCTTGGCGGGAGAAGATGGGAAAAATGGCTCACCGGAAAAGTAGTCTAGCGCTTTCAGAGGCGATTGGCGCGCTGCAACAAGAAATTACCGATTGCCAACTCTGCCCGCGACTAGTGCGATGGAGGGAGCGCGTGGCACGAGAGAAAGTCCGCCGTTTCCAAGAAGAAGAGTATTGGGGGCGACCCGTGCCGAGCTTTGGCGACCCGTCCGCGGAGTTGCTCATTGTCGGGTTGGCGCCGGCGGCGCATGGTGGCAATCGCACCGGCCGCGTATTCACGGGCGATCGCAGCGGTGAATGGCTTTTCCGGGCACTCTACCAAGCCGGCTTTGCCAATCAACCCACGTCGATCCACCGCAACGACGGACTGACGCTGAGCCGTTGTTATATCACCGCGGCGATCCATTGCGCTCCTCCCGCCAACAAGCCTTTGCCGATTGAAATCAAGCGCTGCCGGCCGTACCTCCTCCGCGAATTGGCGCTGCTGCAAAAGGTCTCGGTGATAGTGGCGTTGGGCCGTGTCGCGTTTGATGTCACACTGGCGGCTTGTGTTAAAAGCGGACGAGTGCCGAGTGGCGGACGCCGGCGTTTTTCCCACGGCGCCGAATATCGGTTGAACGAGGACCTCATGCTGCTAGCTTCTTTTCATCCCAGCCAGCAGAATACCTTTACCGGGAAGTTGACGCCTGCGATGTTCCAGCGGATTTTCGATCGCGCCCGTCAACTGGTTGAGACCGGAAAGAACCCTTCCCGGCGAAAAGTGGTTAGCAAGATAGACGGGCTCGCTTAATCATTGGTGTCGGTCGGAAAGAGAGGAAATTCATGAACATGAAACGCGCAATAACGTTAATCGGGCTGGCTTTCGGTTTTTTATCCAGCTAAGTAGAAGCGGCTTCCAGCCGCTTCCTAGAGATTGTACATTTTATGTGGTCCCGCAGGGCGGGGCTTGTAGTGATGGAGTGACTCGTTACTGGGGTTGGCACCTCCGGCTATTAACAGCATCCCCCTACGGGGACCGGGTGCCGCAGGGTCGCCTTTGGCCGATTGGCTCATCAGCGGACACCCTTGAACAGTTACGTAAAAAGTATGTAATTACTCAGCCGTTATGGTCCCGTAGGGACCACTGACAGTAGGCAGGTCCTTCAGGGCCTGCCGGTAGCCGCCGTGCCTGCTCCCGTCCCGACACGTCGGGAGGTGAATTCTCCTGTGTCCGGCTATACCGGCCTTGAAAGGCTGGCCTAAACTCAATCAGCCCCGACGTGTCGGGGCTGATTAGTTCCTAGAGTTATTTGAAAATTCGTAACTGTTCAAGAGAACAGTACCGATACCGTATCGGGAGCGGTAGCAACCCGTACTGCATTGGCTGCCCCATTGCCTGAGCATTTCAAAAGTATTATCGTGGAGCCTACAATGAATTACTTAGCCAAAAGAATAGGTTTTGGTTTACTCTTGCTGGCAGTCCCTTACGTATTTGCCCAAAAGGATGAGGCTTTGTCGAGCCGCGCCCATCGCCTCCATTTTTCGTCGATAGTCCTCGACACGCACATCGACACCACACCGAAACTACAAAAGGCCGATTGGAAATTCACCGACGAGCATAAGGAAGGGCACGTGGATCTCCCACGCATGAGAAGAGGGGGATTGAACGCGCTATTCTTTTCGATATACATGTCGGGAACTGTGACCGGGCCCAAGGCCGTCAACGACTCCCTCGAGCTCATCGCCGCGGTACACCGGCTCACCGAAGCGCTGCCTAAAGAGATCGCCCTTTGTGTCACCGCCGAGCAAGTGCGCGCCGCTCATCGGCAAGGAAAGATCGCAGCACTCATGGGCATGGAAGGCGGACACATGATCAATAACAGCCTGGGCGTCTTACGCATGTACGCGCAACTCGGCGTTCGCTATTTAACGCTTACCCACGGCGTCAACACGGATTGGGCCGACTCCTCCGGTGATACACTCAAGCATAATGGATTGACCGATTCCGGCAAAGCAGTTGTGCGGGAGCTTAATCGCTTGGGTGTTATGGTTGACATTTCCCACGTTTCCGATAAGACGTTTTGGGACGCGCTCGACGTTAGTCAGGCGCCGCTGATCGCCTCGCATTCCTCTTGCCGCGCCCTGGCCGAACATCCCCGCAACCTGACGGACGCCATGATCAAGGCGCTAGCGGCCAAAGGCGGCGTCATTCAAATCAACTACCTCGATGCTTTTATCGACAACACCATGGCCGCATATGGCCAAAAGGTATGGCCGCGTATGCGCGAGTGGATGGCCAAGCATCCCGACCACGAGGATATGACCGAAATCCGCCAGGAACTCGCCAAGGAGTTTGGGCCACCGCCCAAAGTCGGTTGGGAAAAAATTATTGACCACATCGATCACGTCGTAAAATTGGTTGGAGCGAGCCACGTAGGTCTCGGATCGGATTTCGACGGGGCGACCATGCCGCTGGGTATGGAAGACGTCAGCCGCCTGCCGAAGATCACGGAGGCGCTTCTGAACAAGGGTTACCGCGAACCGGACATTAAGAAGATCTTAGGAGAAAATACGCTGCGCCTGATGGAGAACGTGGAGCGCGTGGCCCAGCGCATAAGATCAACGACGGCCGCACCCGTGATTAATCACTAGTGATGCAGCGCAGCATGCCGACGCGCCGTGAGCGCGCTCGTTTTATGTGGAATCCACCGGCCCGGCTTTTTGTATGGATTTCACTCGGTCATTCTGGGTTGAAATCCGGGCAAGACCGGACTCTACGGTCACCAACGGCGCCTTAAGGAGCGAGAGATATCCAATCGGGCATTGCCCGTGACGATAAACTTCTTCCCCCTCAGGGGCTGCCCCACTCAGCGGGAATTGCTGAAAAGCGACGACCTCCCTTGACGAAAATTAATCCATATGATAATTTGTAGCCTTTTGTAAAGCTCCGTTAACTCTAAGCACTTACATAACGAGGGATTGATTAATGGTGCTGGCTGTCACAATATTTCCTGACAAGTCTATCTTTTCGGTGGTTGTGATCTTCGCCATCTTGTTTATGGCTCTGAACCGGGTTCTATTCCAACCGTTGTTCCGCGTAATGGATGAGCGCAGCAAGCGGACCGATGGTGTGGTTACCGAATCCAAGAAGACGATGGAGAGGTACTCCGCTTTACTGGGCCAATATGAATCATCTATACGGACTGGCCGCACAGAGTGTTACAAGCAGCAAGAGCAAGTGCGAACCGCGGCCGTAAAGTCGGCCTCCGAACAGATACAGCAGGCCCGGCGCGAAGCGGAGATGCTAATTGATCGCGCCAAACAAGAATTGTTGGCCCAAGTGGAGCAAGCGAAAGGTTCGCTGGCGGCTGACGCCTCGGCAACCGCCGATATGATCTCTCAGCTTATACTGCGGCGACTACCGGTCAATCCCGAACGAAAGGAGCGCCAGTCGTGAAGAAACGCGCCATCGCTTCCCATGCTCGGCTGATTTTTTGCATCGCCTTCGTGATGACCCTTGGGGTTGCCTTTGCCTTGGCCGTCGATCAAGGACATTCCCTTCGCGGTGTTCCGGACAAGCCTGTACAGGCCGCGCCGCCATCAGGCGAATCAGCCACTACGGCAACGCATGAACCGTCGGAGAGCAAGACCGCGGCGCCGACCGGTGGACATGCCGGCCAAGTCCCTGCAGACCATGAAGCCGGCCATAAGAAGGAAGCGCACAAGGGTTGGGGCTTGCTCGATACTTTTGGAAAAATCGTCAATTTTCTTGTCCTGGGCGGCGCGCTCGGTTATCTGCTCAAGGCGCCATTGCAGAAGTTTATTGCGCAACGCGGGCATGAGATCCAACAAAAGCTTCACGAAGCGCAGGCCGCGCGCGCGGACGCGAATGCCAAGCTGGCGGAGGTTCAGGCCGCGCTGGCCCGTTTGGATGCCGAGCTGAAAAGTATCAGAGAACAAGCCGAACGAGAAGCGGAAGTGGAGCGACAAAGGATTGCAAAATCGGCCCAAGCCGACACGGATAAGATCTTGGGCACGGCCAAGCGGGAGATTGAAAACCTGACCAAGTCGGCACGCGCGGATCTGCGAAGTTATGCGGCAGAATTGACCGTGGGTTTGGCCGAGGAAATGATTCAGCGAGACCTTAAAGTTGATGATGACCGAGAAGTCTTTAGCCGCTTCCTGGATAATCTCAAATCCGGAAGTGGATCGGTTCACTGAAGAATGAGTGCGGTAAGACGCCTGAATTCTGAACTCACCTCTTGACACTCAACCATTTTAAGGTAAGCAGTAAATTTCAAGTTCACCGGCTGGTATAGGTGGCCTTACGGTTAGGAGACGGCCCGCGGGAGCGCCAGCCAAATTGTTTAGGAGTCCGGCCGCTATGGCATTGTCTAAATCCATTGCAACCCGATATGCGCGCGCTCTGGTAGATGTCGCGCTTGAGCGCAACGCCCAGGATCGTATTCTGGTTGAATTGGAAGAATTCCAGAGCTTATTGGAAAAACAACACGAGCTTCGGGATGTCTTGGAGAACCCTGCGCTGCCCGTCTTGATCCGGGTCAATATTCTACGAGAAGTTCTACGCCGTGGTCAGATTGACCGTGGCACGGAAAACTTCTTGCTATTTCTGCTGTCGAAGAACCGCCAGCGTTACTTGCGCGAAGTGTTGCAGGCGTTTATGGAACAGCTCGACTTACGACTAGGCATTATTTCCGCCGACGTGGCCACTGCTTTTGAGCTGTCCATCCCGCAGCGCGAGCAGCTCCGTATGCGCTTGGCGGCGATGACCGGCCGAAAAGTAAAGCTGAATTTTGTGATTGACCGCGCCATCATCGGCGGAGTGGTAGTAAAGATCGGGAGTACCATTTACGATGGCTCGGTTAAAATGCAGTTGCACCTGCTGCGCCAATGCATGGCCGCCTCGTAGCCGGCGGACACTGGTTTTTTGGCCTAAATGACGTTGCGGAGAATTCATCAGCCATTGCAACTTTAAAGAGGTTTTAGCATGGAAATAAAGGCGGAAGAGATTAGCAAGATCATTAAAGATCAGATCCGTGACTTTCAGTTAAAGATCGATGTACAGGAAGTCGGCAACGTGATCTATCTGGGAGATGGCATCGCGCGGGTTTACGGTCTGGAGAAAGTCATGGCGGGCGAATTGCTGGAGTTTCCCTATGGCGTTAAAGGCATCGCGCTGAATCTCGAAGAAGATAATGTCGGCGCTATTCTGCTCGGCGAATATTACAAAGTTAAAGAAGGCGATATCGTCAAGCGCACCGGTCGCATCATGTCCGTTCCGGTAGGCGAAGGTTTGATAGGCCGCGTGGTAAATGCTCTGGGTGAGCCTTTGGATGGTAAAGGGCCTATTACCTTCGACGCCTACAATTCGATTGAACGCTTGGCGCCGGGCGTCGTCGATCGCCGGCCGGTCAAGGAGCCTCTGCAGACGGGACTTAAATCAATTGATGCAATGATCCCTATCGGCCGCGGTCAACGTGAGCTGATCATTGGCGATCGTCAAACCGGCAAGACCGCGATTACCCTGGATACCATCATCAATCAAAAAGGACAGGACGTCATTTGCATTTACGTTGCCATTGGTCAAAAGAAATCTACTGTCGCACAAGTTGTGAAAATCCTGTCCGACTACGACGTCATGAGCCATACCATAGTCGTAGTGGCCTCGGCCAGCGATCCGGCCACGATGCAGTTCATCGCCCCCTACGCCGGCTGCGCGATGGGGGAGTACTTCCGCGACAAGGGCCAACACGCTTTGGTCATCTATGACGATCTTTCCAAACACGCCGCCGCCTACCGCGAAGTCTCGTTGCTGCTGCGCCGCCCTCCCGGTCGGGAAGCTTATCCCGGCGACGTTTTCTATTTGCACTCACGGCTGCTCGAGCGCGCCGCCAAACTCAATGAGGAAAATGGCAGTGGATCGTTGACTGCGCTACCCATTATTGAAACCCAAGCCGGTGATGTCTCCGCCTATATTCCAACGAACGTCATCTCAATCACCGACGGGCAAATCTATCTGGAAGCCGATCTATTTAACGCCGGCATACGCCCTGCCATCAACGTCGGCTTGTCGGTCTCCCGTGTCGGCGGCAGCGCTCAGATCAAAGCGATTCGATCCGTCGCCGGAACCCTGAGGCTTGACCTGGCGCAATACCGCGAACTGGCGGCCTTTGCCCAGTTCGGCAGTGAGCTGGATAAAGCCACGCAAGCCCAATTGGCGAGGGGCGAACGTCTGGTTGAGATATTAAAGCAAGATCAGTTCAAGCCTCTGCCGGTGGAGAAACAAACGATTCTTATTTTTGCCGGCACCGGCGGCTTCTTGGACGATTTGGAAGTTTCCGAGTTGCGGCCCTTCGAGGAAAAACTGTATCAGTTCCTTGAAACCAACAAGTCCGGATTGCTGCAAAAGCTCGTGGAAAAGAAGGCGTTCGACGACGCCCTCAAGACCGAGTTGGCCGGCGCGCTGAACGAGTTTAAGGATAAATTTAAGGCCGAGCGAAAAACCGCGTAGCGGCTTACAGCGGCGGACGCCCGAGGCTATGCCGAACGCCTGGCAAGGCAGGGAAGCCGGTGGGCCGGCCGCTTGCCAAGCCATCGAAAATTATGGCCAATATTCAAGAATATCGACGACGGATTCGCAGCGTGAAAAACACGCAACAAATCACGCGCGCCATGAAGTTCGTCGCGGCCGCCAAGCTGCGTCGCGCTCAGGATCGCGTACTGGCGGCGCGTCCCTTTGCGCGGCGGATGCAGGTCGTGCTCAACAGCATGGCGGCGCGGGCACAAACTCGCCATGCGGGAAAAATTTTACATCCTTTGTTGGCGCAACGCGCCATGGAACGGATCTGTCTGATCTTGATTACTGGGGACAAGGGCTTGTGCGGCGCCTTTAACACTAATCTGGTGGCGGCGACGAAGTCCTTTCTCCTTGAGCATTCCGAACGCGGGCTCTCCTTAATTTTAGTCGGGAAGAAGGGTTGGGATGCCTTACGCAAGTCGCACTACCGCATTCGGGGAGACTACGTCAATCGGCTCGCTAAAGCTTCTTATGAGCTGGCGCAGGAGATCGCCGGACCGGTCATCGAAGCTTACAGCAAAGGCGAAGTGGACGCGGTTTACGTTATCTACAATGAATGTAAGTCTGTCCTGCAACAGCGCCGACAGACCGAGCTGCTTTTACCTATCAGGCAAGCCACGACAACCACGGCCCCTTCCGACCCTGTTCTCATCGACTATATTTACGAGCAGACCCCTGAGCGGATTTTGGCTGATTTGTTGCCCAAGTATGTTGAGACGCAGATCTTGCGCGCACTTTTAGAATCGGCGGCCGCCTTTTACGCCGCCAGCATGACGGCGATGGATGCCGCGACAAATAACGCGGCCGATATGATCTCGAGCTTGACCTTGACCATGAATAAGATTCGCCAGGCCTCCATTACCAAGGAGATTATTGAAATCGTCAGCGGCGCCACCGCTCTGGAAGGCAGCGGCAAATAGGCCAAAGCCGTCAACCCTTGCGGATGGCTGACCGTCAGGCGCCACCGCTTGCCGCCCGGTCAACTTTTATGACGACGGGTGGGCGACGCCAAGAGGAGATATATGGAAAACGTCGGTCATATTATTCAGATCATCGGTCCCGTCGTTGACGTGGAGTTCGACGCCAAGAATATGCCCGCGATATATAATGCGGTAAAGATTATTGGTGATGGCGGCGATGACGGTGCACGGACTTCGGTCACCGCTGAGGTGATGCAGCATTTGGGCGAAGGGCGCGTTCGTTGCGTGGCCATGGAGCCCACGGAGGGGTTGGTCCGCGGCATGAAGGCCATAGACGAAGGTCACGAGATTATGGTGCCCGTCGGACGTGAAACACTCGGGCGAGTAATGAATGTGTTGGGCAAACCGGTAGATAAGATGGGGCCCATTGTGACCAAGGAATCTTATCCCATTCACCGCCTGCCTCCCAGCTTTGAGGAGCAAAGTACCGAGACCAATATGCTGGAGACGGGCATCAAGGTGATCGACCTGCTTGAGCCTTATCTGAAGGGCGGCAAGATCGGCCTGTTCGGCGGCGCCGGCGTCGGCAAGACGGTTATCATCATGGAGCTGATTTACCGTATCGCCACGCACCACGGCGGATTCTCCGTATTCGCCGGAGTGGGCGAGCGAACGCGCGAAGGCAATGACCTTTGGCTGGAAATGAAAGAATCCGGCGTTATTTCAAAAACCAGCCTGGTCTATGGGCAGATGACGGAACCGCCGGGGGCGCGCTTGCGGGTCGGACTGACGGGTTTGACCGTGGCCGAGTATTTCCGCGACGTAGAAGGCCAGGACGTGCTGCTGTTCATCGACAACATCTTCCGCTTCACCCAAGCGGGTTCCGAGGTTTCTGCGTTGCTCGGCCGCATGCCCTCAGCCGTAGGTTATCAGCCAAACTTGCAAACCGAGATGGGTGAATTGCAAGAGCGCATTACCAGCACCAAGCGCGGATCGGTCACTTCCATCCAGGCGATTTATGTTCCGGCCGACGATTATACGGATCCGGCGCCGGCCACAACGTTTACGCACTTGGATGCCACTACCAACCTTGATCGTAAGATATCTGAGTTGGGAATTTATCCGGCGGTCGATCCCCTGGGCTCGTATTCCCGTATTCTCGATCCCCGGATTTTGGGCGATGAACACTACACGGTAGCTCGCAGCGTGAAACGCATCTTGCAGCGCTATAAGGATCTTCAAGACATCATTGCCATCCTCGGCATCGACGAGCTTTCCGAAGAGGATAAGCTGATTGTGGCGCGTGCCCGTAAGATGCAAAAATTCCTGTCGCAGCCGTTCTTCGTCGCCGAACAATTTACCGGATTGAAGGGAAAATACGTTCCCATCGCGGACACCATCAGCGCGTTCAAGGAAATAGTGGCTGGGAAACACGATGAGATACCGGAACAAGCCTTCTACATGGTCGGCGGGATTGATGAAGTCCTGGAAAAGGCAAAAACGTTAAAATGAGGTTGTGGCTATGCTGCCGGAAAAATTTTTCTTGGAAATCGTGACGCCTTCGCAGCTCCTTTATAGTGGCAACGTAACGGAGGCGACTGTTCCCGGGCTTGCCGGTTACATGGGCATACTACCGGGTCACGCTCCGCTCATCTCGGAACTGACCATCGGCGAGATTTCCTTTGTCGAACAAGCCAGTCGCCGAAAACATCACATGTTTTGCGCCTGGGGTTTTTGTGAAGTATTGCCGGAGCAGGTTTCTGTTTTAGCCCAAATTGCCGAGCGCGCCGAAGATATTGACCTGTCTCGCGCAGAAAGCGCCAAGGCCCGCGCGGAGCAGCGGTTGAACGCCAAAGATCCCGACACGGACTTTAAGCGCGTGCAACTGGCGCTGGCGCGCGCGTTACACCGAATCCAACTGGCCAAGAAATCCAATCGATAATCGGCACGCAAAGCAAAAGGGCCCAAAGATCCCTGCTTAACCCAACGGGATCTTAGAGCCCTTCATACACTAACCAGCCCGGTATCGGTCCGAATTGAACCGTCCCACCAATCCTTCACGGAAAGATCACGGTATTATCGCGCCCGTGGCGATAGCTAAACGAGGACGGACTGCCGGTGAAACCATACTGCAGAGCGCCCGTCCAGTCACCGTTAAAGAGTGCCGGCGCGTTGCTCAAGTCGCCGCAGCCGCTGAAGCCGAGAATTAGATTGCGCACTGTGGGATATTCGCCTTGCTGCCAGCGCGTGGCGTTGGAGAGATCGGTAAAAAGGTAATGGACGTCCGGGCTAGTGACGTTATTCCGTATCACAAACTGCCCCAGGCCACCTTCTTCGCGGGCATGCCATGATCCGCCGTTATTGCCAAAACCATTAACGTCATAGTCGGTGTAGGAATAATAGCAGCCGGGCCGGCATCCGCTAATTCCCACGTTAGTAACCCAGCCTGCGTCGGGATCGATGATTTGTTCAAAGTGAACCAGGCAATCGCCGCAAGCGAGCGCGCTGCTCGCGTACATCGGGCTCTCCGGGTTCTCCAAGGTGATCCGCTCGATGATGGTGCAAGCCGGCGAATCGATAGTCACGGGACGTCCGCCGGTGGTTGAAATAAAGTCGGTATGCTCGCAAAGTTGACTCTGTGTCTCGTGAATCTTGAAACCCTGCCCGATGCCCGCACAGCCCGCCGAGGCGTGTCCGGCACGGCCAAAGCTGTTTACTGAAACCGAAATACCAAAGCCCGATAAAGTAACAACGTCATCCGGTGTGGCCGCTCCGTCGGGGTGAATCACCCCGTTGGGATCGCCTTTGTCTTGAGCACTGAGGCCAACGCTCAAACACAATATTAGTAGACAGTATAAAACCATTTTTTTCAGCATCCTCAATTCCTCCAAAATAATTGAAAGGCCACCATTAGACAGTTGGAACATCCCCACAGAACGATATGGACGGCCTCTCGCGGACAAATCTTGCGCAAACCACATTATTCCTTTTGCGATCGGCAAAAAGAAGTGAGCTACTGTATTAAGGTTAATGCTGATATTATCACAGATTGAACCAAAAGCCAACCATCATTTCTTCAGGAATTCCCGCCCAGTGGCTACGCCATGAACGGGAATCCCTGATCCTAAATCAATTGGATTTAAACGCGGCCTTTTTCGACTAGTTCCGAAATATTGATGAAGACACCTATACCTCATTTAAAGCAATGACGTAAACCGTCCTCGTTTATCCGCAAAGGTCCGCCTATCGTGGATGATGAGTAGGAAGATGCGTTGCGGAAATCCCGTCAATCCAAAAAGAGGTACGCCGATTAATGGCGGTCCCGGTGAGAGTCTCTCCGGGAGCCGCCTCGCTCCGCTTTCTTGGCGTCGCGGCAGCGCTTGCAGCGCTTTGGTTCGTTGAAGCCTTTTTGCTGGAAGAAGGCTTGCTCTTCATCCGTAAAAGTAAACGTTTGTCCACAATCACTACACATCAGTTCTTTCGCCATATTTCCTCGTTAAGGTTAAGGTTAAGATTGACTTACTAGACATAGACATGGACATAGGCTAGCATGTTTGAGCCCTTCCGGCAATATCTTTCCAAAATCTTCTTTTCTTATGTTGACAAAAATTAGAGTAACCGCTCAAGGAGCCTGGATTGATACAGAACCGGGAGCGGTAGAAAGTGTGCCATAATTGAAGTCTATAAAATCCGGCCACCGTTTTAAAAAAACTTGGGGTCTCCAACACAGGTGGTTCCGCGTTTTTTCATACCTTCGTAGCGACCGGTGCTGTTCCACGGCTGACCCCGCCGGAACAGGGGTGGCTGCTTAACCAAAAAGCCTAGTCCTCTTTTGTCCGATCTATCGGTCATTATGACTGAGTGCTCCGGTCATCTTGACCGATCGCTGTTCGCTCGCTCCCTGTGTGCGACAAGCTCCCCAGCGTCGTCGCGGCCCGCTAAAGCTTTTCTACTACGTCTATTATTGATTCTTGTCCGGTGACGGCCGCCGTCTGGCCCCTCCCGTGCTCGCTACGCCGCTAACGATCAAAAAATCGTGACCCCTCATTTGCAATCGTCAGCAACAATGTTAAATCGAAGTCCACGATGCCCTGCGTGCGTCATGGAAAGGAGTCTATCAATGAAGTCATGGTATAGATTATCTTTAATGGTGCTGCTCATCCTGAGCTTTGCCAAACCCGCGGCCAGCGCCTGCAACTTACCCCTGCTTTGTACGCCGGGGCCCCTCCCAGCCTTTGACCAAACCTGTACGATCAGTGGAGAGGTTCCTCTCGACGGAGGTACCTATTCCTGTGACAGGACCAAATTAGTCTTCAGCCCAGCGGGCCCGTACAATGTGGCGCGGCTGTTCTTGCGGCCCGTGGCAGGGACGGGGGCGGCGGCCTCGCTCACGCTCACCAACTCAGACGTCGACGATTCGGCCTCGAAGTACCTTTTCCAAGATGGCATCTTTGTGGAAGGCAATTCGCAATTGGTCTTAAATGGAGTGACGGTCACCAGCCCTCAGCTTTTCTTCATCGAAGCGAATCCGAGCTTTGAGGATTCGAACCTTTCCCATACGGCCTCGATCACCGTCGGCTCATCCGCGGCCCCGGACAGCAAAGCCGCGGCGCGGCGCTTCACCGAAATCCGGCTCAATCAGAGCAGCCGTCTGAGCGTTCCTACGGCGAATTGCCCCGGGGGATTGTCCTGTACCGAACTCTTCGATGTGCTGGTGCGGGATACGGCCAATCTCACGCTGAACGGCGTCAAGATGCACAACCTCTTCCTGGAGGCCAACGGCGCGTTCCCCCCTGCCGCCATCACGCTTGCGGACATCTATAACGGCGACGGGGAAAACAACCAACTCCCCGTCACCTTTTCATGCCAACCGAGCCCGGGGCCTTGTCCGCTGAGTGGGTCGTGTTGTTACGGCACACCCTACCAGGCCACGGTAATTGATACTACTATCCAGGTCTTCCGCTTCAACATAAATAACGGCGGAACGGCCAACCTTACGCGCCTCGGCGCCTCGATTGTGGATTTCGAGACCAGCGGCGGTTGCTCATGGGTCTTCAATGATGGCGACTTGCCCGTGGCGCCGGGAAGCTGCGATCTTAGCCCCACCTGTAACCCCAACACCAATCCCAATTGTTGTCCCACGAAGTTGATTCGAAAGGATTGTCTTAAGAACAACAACGTCATCTGGCGGTATGCAGCGAACCTGACGCAGATGAATGTGAACAGCTACGCCTTTGGGGCGCTGGCCCTGAAACTCTCCACGGTACCCGACGACATCACGATTCAGGACCGCTTCACGCACATTACCGAGGTCACCACGATGGGTGATGCGAAGTTCACCGTATATGGCAAGGGGAGTCCGCCGCAATCCGGGTCGCCGAGCACCAAGATGGGATCGTCGTCGCTGAGCGCCGCCGGCCATAGTCAAATCACGATCGAAAAGGCGGATCTCTCGGTGTCCGGCAACGGAAGCTTTATCGCGATGCCGGAGAAGACAGCCGGGGGTACCATCACGGGCGCCAAGCTGTTCGTGAGGGACTGTACCGTCGGGATTAAGTATCTGAAATGCCCAACCACAAGTGATCCAAACAAGGATTGCCAAAACGGCGCCTATGCCGGCATTGGAGCCACGATTCATTTCGGGGCGGCCGGGGACACCTCCTGCGACCGGCCCGCCCTTATCCCAACTAAGGATACTGACGAGCCGATTTGCGAGGGAAGCGGCCTGATCTGCTATGCGTGTAACGAGGCGGACGCAGCGGAAGGCCGATGCACACTCCGTCACTTTGTAAACATCTGTCAGAACCCCTTCGCGACGGGCGGACGCTGGCCGGAAACAGACTGCCCGAACTCACAGCCATAAAAGGTTTCGCCCTGAGAGCATAAATGAAAGGTAGGAGTGCGGCCAGCCCGGCTTGGCCGCACTCCTCATTTCGTAACGGTTCGGCGGTCTGCCATAGCCCGACACTGGGTCGCGTAGCTCTGAAGGAGCGGGCTATAATAGCCAGGGGCAAGCGAAGCGCAGCCCCTGGTATGTAAGATAATATAAACTATAAGCCCTGAAAGGGCGGGATACCCTTCGGCTCGATGAATACGTATGGAAGAAATCGACGGCGGCCTAGGACTTGATCTCCATTAGTGCGCCCTTTCAGGGCTGGCGTGCTGGGAACGCTTTCTTTCCAGGGGCGGCGCTGCGCTTTGCCCCTGGCTATTATAGAGCGCTTGAACGCGGTAACCCACTCCTTGCAAATGTCCAAACTTCAGGACCCTGCGGGACTGGATTTTGGCATCCGCGCGTTTCTTAGGATCGAACTTCAGTCACCTCATTTCTTTCTTGCCGTGGTCGTTCGCTGAGTTGTATAATTGGTCTACGATGGTGGGCGGGGCGCACTCGGTCGCTACCGCAACCGGTACTGTTTTCCTGGGCGAGGAGGAACCTATGACACTGCACCCACTCAAAGGCCGACGACGAAACCTTGGAATTTTACTGCTGAGCTTCTGGCTTTTTTCGCTGCCGGCGCCGGCCAGCCATGGCCCTGAAGGCGGAGCCAGGGGGATGACTATCCACCCTTTCGATCCAAACATAATCTATAGCGGATCGACCAATGGGGTGCATCAGAGCACCGATGGCGGGGAAACCTGGCAGCGCCTCAGCGAGCCGATTAATTTTACCGTGTCTCAAGTATTCATCAGCCCTATCAACCCCAGCGTCATGTTTGCTCACGCTGGTATATACCCTTCCGGGCCGCCGACCGAGGCCGGAGTATTCCGCAGTACGGATGGCGGAAAGCAATGGAGCCTTATCTTCCTGTCTGATGATGTGAAAGCTATGGATCCGAGCCGGCCGAATATTCTCTATGCCATGCGCAGCGCCAGGCGTGAGGGTGTATTCAAGACCACCGACGGGGGTGACACCTGGACGCCCATCGGCTTAGAAGGGCTAATCATTGGCTCACTGGCCCTCCATCCTATCCAGACCGATACCCTCTATGTCGGGGGGAGGGGTTTGCGCAAGAGCACCGACGGCGGGCAAACTTGGGAACTAAGGGGGTCGGCCGAAGCTAGTGCTTAGTTGCATAAGTTAACGATAGTATTTCTGAGCTGGGATCCCCTTACTTCTCGTTTGCGCCAAACGAAGGGTTTCGCCTTGGGGCCATACGCCGCGACAAACGCCTCGATCG
>JACOSC010000163.1 GCA_016179055.1 Acidobacteriota bacterium | reverse complement strand
CTAAAAAGTCGCTTCCAGGAGGGTAAGCGACATCGCAAAACTGCGCGCATATGCAATAATGGCCTATTTTTCGATAATTCTGCTCCTCAAATAATGGACAAAGTCGAGCTTAGGTTAACGCCTATGCCCCGGAGGGGTGCGAGCGAGGGCCAGACGGCTCGTGCTGGCACCCCGCCGGGGTGCGCCGGTTTTCATAGCATGCGTTCCGGTGGTATCGCTACGCTCAACCACCGGCTAATAGCTGGAAACCCTCCGGGTTTCCGCGCGATTCCTGATTTCGAATTTCGTAATTGTGCAACCACCCACGCATTGGGCCACCCAGCCGATACGGGACCGCGGCCATGGGCTGAGCAGTTACTAAAAATCTGTACGGATCAGACGGTCTGTCGGCGCCGCCCTTTCAGGGAATAGTGATTCTCCGGCACGCATGACACGTTCTCCTCCGCGCTGGGCGGTCGGAAACTTCGCTTGAATTAAAATGCATCGAGTCCCTTTCTCTGCCCTCCTAGGCAAGCTTCTGCTTAAGCTTCTGCGTGGATAACAAGAATACCAGCGCGGCAAATGCAATCAGGAAAGCGATTTCTCCCCATAAGATCTCCAGGCCGACCCCCTTTAAAAAAATGCCCTTGAGCACCGTCACAAAATAGCGGGTCGGAAATATATAGGTAACGATTTGTATTACCACGGGCATATTTTCAATAGCATAGATAAATCCCGAAAGCATGAAGGCCGGTAAAAAGGAGGTCAACATACCCATCTGGTACGCTTGCAGTTGCGAGCGAGTCAAGGCCGACAGCAAAATTCCCCAGCACATCGCCCCGAAAAGAAAAATACAACTGGTAAAAGCCAGAAGCCATAAACTTCCGCGCAGCGGTACCTCAAAAAGAAATACGCCCACGCCAATGGATACCGCCGTGTCAATCAACCCTATACCGAAAAAGGCTGCCAGCTTACCTAACACCAGTTCTGCCGGTCGCAGCGGAGTAGAAAGGAGCTGCTCCATCGTTCCCATTTCCCACTCGCGCGCGATGGTGAGAGAGGTAAGCAGCGCGGCGATGATCATTAAGATGACCGCGATCATGCCCGGCACAATATAATTCTTTGATTTAATTTCGCTATTGTACCAAACGCGCAGGCGCCCTTCGACCGGCAAACGGAGCGTGCCGCTGGCGCGCCGGTTGTACGCCAGCACACGAATCTCCATACTGTGGGCCTGCAGCAAGGCTTCGGCGTAACCCAGCGATACAGCCGCCGTGTTCGAATCGCTCCCGTCGACCAACACTTGCACGTCCGCCACACTCCCCGCAAGGATTTTTCTGGCGTAGTGCCGCGGAATGACCACGGCCAGCAGGCAGTGACCCCGATCAATGGCTAACTCGATGCTTTTATAGTTATCGACATTGCCGAGAATCTCGAAATAGCGCGAGCCCTGCAAACGCGCCTGCAGCGTTCGGCTTTCTGGAGTCTGATCTTCATCGTAAATCAGCGTCGGTATGCGGTCGACATCCAGGGTGAGCGCGTAACCGAACAGCAACAGCATCAGCAAGGGCACCGCCAGGGCCATGGTCAGACTGCGCGCATCACGCACGATGTGGAGAAGTTCTTTACGAGCCACGGCCCTGGTACGACGAAGGTTCATGTCGCTTTGCGCTCCTCGGCCTCGATCATGGCCACAAACACATCCTCCATCGAGGGCTGAATTTCCTCCAATCGCCGTATACGTATCTCGCCTTGTGCCAATAGCGATCGGATTTGCGGGCCGGCGCTACGCGGGTCAGCGACGGTTATATGAAGACCTCCACCAAATACGGCCACGTCAAAAATGCCCTCCAAGCCTTCCAGGGCTTGCATAGCGCCGAGCGGATCGGAGGAATCCAAGTAGAAAAGTCGGTGGGTTTTCAGTGAATCGCGCAGTTCTCCCGGCGAGCCGAGGGCGATGATTCTCCCGCGATACATCAGCGCCAAGCGATGGCAGTATTCCGCCTCGTCCATGTAGTGTGTCGAAACAAAGATCGTGTGCCCCGCTTCCGAAAGTTGATAAATCAAATCCCAAAAACTGCGTCGCGCTATGGGATCGACCCCCGAAGTGGGTTCGTCGAGAAATAAAACGGGAGGCTCGTGTAGAATCGCGCATCCCAAGGCCAGGCGCTGCTTCCAGCCGCCCGCCAGCAGCCGCGTCATCGTCTGCCGCTTTTCTTCCAGGCCCGCCATACGAAGAACATAGTCCTTACGCGCCTGCTGTCGTTCCGGCGCGACCCCATAGACGCCGCTGAAAAAATTTATGTTCTCCTCGACAGTCAAGTCATCATACAGGGAAAACTTCTGGGACATGTAACCGATGTTCTTACGGACCGCCTCCGCCGCGGTGGCTACATCTAATCCGTTGACCCGCGCTCGGCCGCCCGACGGACGCAGCAAGCCGCACAGAATGCGAATCGTCGTTGACTTTCCTGCCCCATTCGGACCCAGAAACCCAAAAATCTCCCCGCGCTGTACGCACAGCGAAACATCATCTACTGCAACGAAGTCCCCAAAGTTCTTCTGCAGGCGATGGACTTCAACTGTCCACGATTCTTGGTTAGGGCTCACCATAATTGTCCGAGCGACGGGCACCCCCGTCAAAGCTAGGCCAGGCGTACCAGTGCGATAAATATGTCCTCCAGGGAAGGCGTGATCGACCGGAATGCGACGGGCCCGAGCCCCCGCGACAGGACCGCTTTTTCCAACGCTTCGATACTCGTCCGTGTGGGCGAGACAAGCACGTGCAATAGTCTTCCCGTGGGTTCAACGCCGACCACACCATCCACGCCTTGCAGAAATTCTCGCAGCGCACGCGGGTTGGGGGCCTGCGCTTCATAGCAAAGCTCCTTGATTTCATTCTTTAAGGCTTCTGGAGCAGAACAGCGGACCAGTCGACCTTGATGCATTAATCCGACGCGGTTGCAGCGCTCGGCTTCGTCCAGGTAGGCTGTGGTTACGAACACGGTCATGCCGCCTTTAACCAGTTGATACAGGATTTTCCAGAAATCGCGGCGGGATACCGGGTCAACGCCGTTCGTCGGCTCGTCGAGAAAGAGAATTTGCGGATGGTGCAGCAGCGTGCACATCAGTGCCAATTTTTGTTTCATACCGCCGGAAAGACGACCCGCCGCGCGCTTACGAAAGGGCTCCATACGAGTCATCTTGAGCAAGCGCGGCATTAGTTGCTCCCGCTCGCTATGGGCAATGCCGAAGAGATCGGCGTAGAATTCCATGTTTTCGTCAACGGTCAAGTCGCCGTATAGGGCGAAGCGTTGCGCCATATAGCCAATCTGATCTTTCACGGCCTCGGCGTCACGCGTTACCTCATGACCGTATACCCACGCCTGTCCCTCGGTGGGCGCCATTAACCCGCACAGCAAGCGCAGCGTCGTGGTCTTGCCGGCCCCGTCCGGACCTACGAGACCAAATATCTCTCCCTTGGTAATCTCCAGATTGAGTTGATCGACGGCCGTGAGCGCATCAAAGCGCCGCGTCAGCCCCACCGTGCGAATGACAATGGAGTCGCTCATATTCATCGCATAGCCTTCCCACCGGCCCAGACTCGTCTTCCTTTAAGTTTCTCAGAGTCGATCATAAGCTATCGGATGCGACCAGACCTAGCCCCGTATGGGGCGAAAGAGTGTAGCCCAGGGTGGAGCGCAGCGAAACCCTGGGTAGACCGGCGAATAAAAATCCTCCAGCCCACGGAGTGGGCGACAGAATCCGGCCCTGGTCGTAGAAGATCTGCCGCACCGCAAGGCGAGGCTGGGTGTGGAAAGGGGTCCATCGTACCCAGGATTTCGCTGCGCTCCACCATCGGCTATATTCTGCCGCCCCACCTGGGGCTGGTTTTGGCATCATTGCGTTTCTTATGATCGAACTTCAGTAAAGACTGAGACTCCAGTCCGGTGAAATCTACAAGACCGACACCAGACTTCAGCCCCCGCGTCCGCACTCTTCACGGTTTATCAAGCGCGATCTCGGCATCGGCCGTCATATTTAATTTCAACTCTTGCTGGGGATTGCTTAGGTCAATTTTGATTCGATGGACGAGCTTTACTCGTTCTTCGGGCGTTTGAATCTGCTTGGGCGTAAACTCGGCTTCAGAGGCGATGAACGCCACGCGCCCCCAATAGACCTTACCGGGATACGAGTCTGTCGTGACTTTGACCTTGGCGCCCAGCTTTACGCGCCCCAAGTCTTTTTCGTTGATATAGCCGCGCAGCCAAGGGTGATCGATATCGCCCACCGTTACCACAGTAGTACCGGCTGCCACCACTTGTCCTACTTCCGCGGCTTTGACCAGAACCACTCCGTCAATCGGCGACTTGGCCGTGGTATCTTCCATTTGCGTATCGGCGATCGCCACTTGCGCTTGGGCGCGCTCAATTTCGGCTCGCCGTGCGTCGGTTTCCTGTTCTTTCCTTCTGAGCTCCATCTGATTGGCTTCGCTCAACCGCATGGCGGCTTTTGCCCGCGCCACTTGCGCCCGCGCCAACTCAATCTCTTCGTGCCGTGGTCCTTCGACGACCATGGCCAACCGCTCCTCCACCTGTGTCAGGGCCGCGCGCGTGGCCTCGTAGCGCAACTTAAATTGATCATATTGGGCGCTGGAAATGTCGTCGTTCTTAAAAAGCGCTTGACTGCGCTCCCAGTCTTTCTTGGCCTGCGCGTGCTGTGTGCGCGCCTCCTCGGCCGCCGCCTGCGCCAACCGAATTTCTTGTTTTCTCGCTCCCGCCAGTAGTTCTTGCAAACGGGCTTCCGCTTGATTCACTTCCGCTTGACGAAGTTGCTTTTCGGCCGCCAGGGTTTCCTTTTGCCATAAGATGGCGGTTCTAAGCTGCGCAAGCTGCGATTCTACGCCTGTCACACCGGCCTGTTCACGTCCGCGCTGTTGTTTGATCTGCTCGGCATCAAGGCGGGCAACGACCATGCCCTTCTTAATCGGTGCGCCTTCATCGACGTTGATCTCGATCAATCGGCCGGGCGTCTTAAACGCTATATTTATCTGCGTCAGCTCAATATTGCCGGAAAGGAGAATGGCTCCATTTTCTCGACGCTCCCAGCGCCGCGAATAAAATGCACCCGCCACACCAATGACCACAACCGCTACAATTAAAAGCATTCGTATACGCTTCATTGGCGCATCTCCTACACTGTTGGAATCGTCAGCGGTTTATTCTGGCCGCTTCGCCAACCGGCGCGGCCAACCCTATATTTTTGCAGTATGGGCCTCTACTGAAGCATGAGCCGTATCGTGCCCATCGCCTGCGCCAGATCGATGTGTGCCCGATGGTAATTGAAAAGCGCGGCAATCCGGTTGTCCCGGGCGCGGGCTAAGCGCGTCTGCGCATCGACAATTTCGAGGCTGATAGCTATCCCCGCCTCGTAACGGCGGCGGGCTTGCGCCAACTCGGCTTCGGACAACGCCAACCCTTCTTCGGCCACCTTTACCTGCGCATCAGCGGAACGCAAGCTATCGAGCGCCAACCGAATCTCTAATTGAACTTGTTTTTCCAGGTCGGCGGTTTTCAGCCGCTCCTGGCGAAGCACGGAATGCAACTCGGCGCCCCGGGCCTCACGGCGACCGCCGTCAAACACCGGAACCCGCACGGCGAATCCGTAGGTGCGTGTCGGAACGGCATGATGAATACTGGGTCCTATCGAGCCGTAATCGGCGAAACCATAAAGCGCCGGCCAGCGCTCGAGCCGAGTCGCGCGGTAAATCATTTCAGCGCTCTGCTCGCGTTTTTTTTGTGCTTTAAGATCGGCGCGGGCGGCGACCGCCGTTGCTACTGCCTGCTCCAGGGACAAAGGGTCCACCGCTATGTAGGCCAATTTATCCAGGAGCTCCAGTTGGACGTCCAGCTTCAGGTCGATAGCTCTGAGCAACTCGAGGCCTGCGCGGGTCCGCTCGTTTTCGGCGACCAGCAGACGCTGTTTTTCATTGGCCAATTGCGCCTTGGCCCGCGTAACTTCGATGCCAGTTCCGCTCCCGGCTTCTTTTTGATCCCGTGCCAGCTTGACCAGCGCTTCCGAGAGCGCCACATTGGCCTGGGCGGTTTCCATAGCAGCGGCCGCCCGCACCGCGGTCACATAGATCTTAGCCACCTGCGCAGCTACCTGGTCACCGGCATTGTCGCTTTCGGCGTAGGCGCCCTCCACGTTTAGGCGGGAGGCCTGAAACCGCCGTATGGAACCTGCGTCGAATAGGCTTTGCGTCGCGGTGGCCCGCGCGTCAAACGTGTTAAAGGGCCCCACCAAGTCGGGCAGCTTAAAACCAATGATGGGCAAACGAATCCTTAGGCCCAACGCCGCCAGGTTGCGAACCTGATTTTGCTGGCTCAGTGAAGACTCAACGTTAGGCAGCAAGGCGGCACGCGCCTGCCCAGACCTCGCCTTGGCCTGTTGGATTAACTCTTCGGCTAAGCGCAGGCGCACGTTCCCGTCCGGCGCCAATGCGATCTCGACGGCTCGCTTAAGGCTAAGCGGCAACGTGGCTGAATTCGTCGCCATACTGCTGTCGGGACTCGCCGGCTGTGGCGATTGCGCCGCGACGCTAAGGGAACTACCGGCCAGCATGAGCACGAACAGCAGCAAACCTGCCGCCCATTTGGGAAGACCAATATAGAACGCAGGCACAAAGGTGTCTGGCCAACAGCGTCGCCCATCAGTTTTGATATTAGCCGGTCCGCGTTCCATTTTTGTCGACCGGCGCACTCGGGCGGGGCTGTTTGCTGATGGCATTAATGTCCTCCGCCTCAGTCCTAATCAATGCTCTATGAGCGTGAATGTCCAGCAATATCCAAAAACACTATACACTTTCGACAGGATGATCGCCCAATTTCCAACACACGGTTACTTGAAATCAACTTTACGGTGATATTCGATTTCCGACATCCCATTATACAAGTTAAGGTTGATTTGTCAAAAAACCTCCCAACAACCTAACCCGGACGAGCCGGAACCATGCAGTTTAAAAATTGTAAGCTCCAAATAAATCGCGGTAAACCATCGGGAACAGGTTCGCAGGGCCGCCACGTAATAGACCTACTCGTCCGCCAGGAGATAGCGCACCCGGTCGTTGGTGATGGCGCGGGAAAGGGTCCGTATCTGGTGCGGTAGCGGGATGACGGAGGACTCGATGGGCGCGAGCAGAACGTACTGGGTCAGAGCGTCGGCCACCCGCGCGGCAGCATCAATGTAGTCGATATTGTCCGACAAGCCGCTACCGGGGCTCTCCAGAGGCTTGAGCCCGGAATCCGGACCATGGAGTCGCGCCTGGGCAGCCAGACGCGGCCGGTCGTCTCACTCCCGAGCGTCTGGGCCTCGATGACCTGACAAAGCTGCCCGTAATCGATGCTCCAAGCCCAATCACCGGGCTAGTTAGTACAAGGTCCTAATTCTCCTCCTCGTCTTCCTCTCGGAGATGTTGAGGCGAATGGATCGTCAGAAGCAGCTCCGCGTCGTCGATAAGGCGATACTCCGGTTCACGTCCAGACAGCTTCTTGCTCTCCTCCAGGATGATGGGAACGCCGTCTCCGCGCTTTTCCATCATAAAGCGGCGGCCAATCTCGCCCGTGGGATCTTCGACTCGGCACTTGGCTAGCAACGTCGTGAGCAGCTCATTTCTCGTCGACTGCCGGAGGGCCATGCTATCGACGGTAACCGTGTTCGGAAGAGGGCCCGGGGAGAAGAGCTCCAGTCGGTCGTCAAACAGGAACAACCGGATCTTGGACCCGTGCACCGAATAGTCCCGGTGAGCCACGGCGTTGACGGTTGCCTCAAATACCGCCCGCATGCTGAACTGCGGTACCTCGATGCGTGCAGGGTCCTTTCGGGCTGCTACCTGCATGTTTCTTCGCACGAAGGCCAAGGCACGCCGAATCTGTTCGCCCATCGGCCCTGTGATTTCCTGGGCGTCGACCTGGTAGTTCGAATCCTGCCGCGTTCCGCGATATCGAACGGCCTGAATGACCGCATTGGGGAGCCACGCTTCAGGGGCACGCGAGCACATGAGAACACCAGCTATGGTCGCGCGTTCCTGACCGATTTCATCCCTGGTGAGAAGCTTCATTTTGTGCAAGACGGTAGTTTCGTCATCGGCGCGCGGCCCAAGGAACCGGCGCCAAAGCCCCTCGTCGAGGTCTGCGATCGAGGTCTGGGGAACTGCTTGTTCGTCGAAACGGATCAATCGGGCCTGGCTGCGTTGCTGGAGCAGTCGCGCGAGCACATCGGTCGGCATCTCACGCGTGGAACTCCCCTGGCGATGGAAGTAGCCGCCTGGACTCTTGTGAACGAAGAGGCTGCGGGGAACCTCCACCTTCAGGACCGGCTGCGAAGCTCCGGCGCTGTCGGGCAGCTCCATACGAAACGACCGGAAAACGACGGGAGGCTTGATGCTCTCGTTGCAGATCTCGTACACGTAGCGTTCCACGGCATCGAGTCGATCGGCCGGAATGCCAACGATATCGCGCGTCTTGTCGTCCACGCCGAGCACCAGAACGCCGTCGTGAGTGTTGGCGATGCCGGCCAACTCGTCGGCCAGATCTTTCCGAGCGGGATCGAACACGCGTTCACCCCTGAAGCGAACAGCTTTCAGTTCCAGTGAAGTATCTTCGCCCAGACGAATCTTTCGAAGCAGTTCTTCCGTGCTATCAAACATGGCGTCCCTCCAGTGCTATACGGCGGTAGCGCTGCTCAAAGGCTTTCTCGCCGCCTTCCATTATATTGCAGATGGTTTGCCGTACGGCCTTCTCCTGAAGGCACCCTACAGTCTCTGTTCGTGTCTGTCCGCCCCGCGCAGCCAAGGCGATTACAAGCTCGGCATCGCCGTTGACAACAATATTGGCGTTGTGAGTGACGACGATGACCTGCCTGCGGCTCTTGACTTCACGCAGTTGGGTTACGATCAAATCGTAAATCAGGTGGTTGTCGAGGTCGTCTTCCGGTTGATCGAGAATGAGCGGTTCTTCGCCGTAGGAAAGCAGGAAGGCCAGCAAAGCGGCGGTCTTTTGCCCGGGCGAACCCCCCTGAATCGGGCGGAAAGTTTGCCGGTCGGTTGAAGTGCTGTACTCAACATCCAGAAAGTCTTCCGGGAACCAAAGGTCCAGCCGATCCAAGGCCTCCGGCATCAGTTTGGCAATGTGACTGGCAAATCGCCTGTCGGCCACCTGCGCCTGCTGCGGGTTGCGGGCGGTTTTCCTGACGGTCTGTTTCATAGTCGCCAATCGGCCTTCTATTCTGGCGGCATCTGGACTGCCCTGGTAGATGTCTCCCAGCACCCCTTCACCCTCTGGAACCCCGATGTCCTTCTCAAATCCGCCCATGTCCCGCTGAATCAGACGGCGAAACTCGGCTTCGACCGTCTCTTTCGCACCATACGGAACAACGGAAATCCGCACATACGAATTATCCTTCAGCACCTCACCAAGAAACGTTTGCCTTTTCTCTGTAATCTTCCGTCGTAACAGAATCACTCGCTCAAGGCATTCGCCTGCTTGTTTATCCAACGCGACGATTTGATTCTTGCGCCCTTCCAACTCCTTGATCTGCTTATCGATCGTCTGGTGCCGCTGGACGAGGACGCCATATCCGGACGGATCGGCCACGCCTTCGTTCCTCAAGCGCTCCAGCAGCGTCTCGTAAGCGCGAATCGCTTCATCGGTTGCGGCCTTCCATATGGATGCGTCTTTTTGCTTCCGCCAATCAGTAACCACATGGTCGGCCCGCTCCGCCAGAACCTTGACCTGCGCGGCGATTTCCTCAGCCGACTTGGTGGTCTGTTGAACCAATTCGAGCAAACGAGTGTCTTCCTGGCTGGTCTTGTCGAAGCTTGCCCCATCCAAGATGTCCGGACAGATTTCATCCGCGATTTCACGCAGGCGGCGTCCGGCATCGCCCAATCCACTATCCCACGCCTCGACCGCTTGAAGCTGACGGCGTCTCTTCTGTAACGTTTTGAGGGTCTCCGCATGTCCGGACTGCTCGAACGCCGATAGTTTGCGTTTCACGTCGTCCAGTTCACCCTTCAGCCTGGATTCCTCCGATAGCCCCGCTTCGATCTCGCGAATCTTCGCGCGCAAAGACAGGTACTGGTTTTCGTCGGCGCTCAGGCGTCTCTTCCAGGAGGCATAGTCCACCTCAGGGGCATCGTTGATGATGCTCAATAGGGCGAGAGGAGTGCGAGCTAGCTGGAAAATCTGTTTTTGGCTGTACATCCGAACGGGAAAACGTTGCCCAATGTCGCCCTCGGCCCTTTGCCAGCCTTGGGAGGTCTGCTCCTGGATGGGATCGAGCGAACCGCTTGGATTCCATTGTATGCGGAAGGATATTCCATCTTTCCGATATACGACATGGATCGCGGCAGCGTTGGTTAGCAACCCGCTTTCGTCTCGGTCTGCATACACCTGACCATACTTCTCGAAATCGGGCTTCAAGGAATTCGGCAGTTCGCCGTCGCGCCGCAAGGCCAAGCGGAGAAACTCGACCAGCGTTGATTTCCCTGTACCACGCCCCCCGATGACGGCATTCATCCATGGGTTGAGAACTAGCCGGAACGGCCCTGTGCGTCCCATATAGCGTGCCTGGGACACCTCTATAGACTCAATGACCATTTCCGCGCGCGCGTTCGGATCGCTCGACGTGGCGTCAGCGCGCAATACTGATAGCGGGCCGTCCAAGAGCGCCAACCTCAAGCCTTCGATGCTTGGCTGCCCCATTTTTACCCAGGTAAATCGGCTGCCGGGGTATTGTTGCCCGTCGTTGCCAGATGGATGGTGGGCATCCGAACCGAGAATCTCGGCCCAGGACCGCTTAGCTTCGCCATAGACCTGTGGTTTCTCGAAGGCTGGGTTCACTAACTCCATCGCGAACACCTGCTCACATTTAACCGTCTGACGCAGAGTCTCTCCCGTCAGTTTAAAAAGCCCATTATCCTCGTCCACATGCGCAGGGATGGTGATCCCACCGGCGTTGACGATCTCCTTAACCACGTCGGTCAGCGATTTCTGCGTGACAGCATTGCTGGTACCTTTCTTCGCTCCATCGAACCCAACTGCGCCAAGTATGCTGTCGATGTCCGCAGTCGCTTTGTTGGTTCCAAAAATGGCGAGCACATGAATGCCGCCGTTGACGGAGATCTCGACACCCGGAAACAGATGGATTGGCCGGTAACCATTCGGCTTCTTCACATCCAGCTCGCTCAATGCCAGCTTCAGCTTGTCAACCCACGCGCCGCTGTTGTGATCTGTGACTGCAACGCAATCTAGGCCGGCCCGCATGTAGTCGAGCAGCCATTCTCTCGGCGTACGCTCCTGGAGTTGTCGTTGCTGGGGGCCCTTTCCGTAATCGTACGAGGCGGGCGTGTGCGTGTGAAAATCAAACTTCCACCAGCGGGCGCCGTTCCATTGCCAATCTTTCATGATTCATCTCCCGTTCTTGTCAGCGCTAGATCAAACCACATCAACAGTTTCGTGTCTTCCTGGAGGACGTTTTCGGGAATCTTGCGGGCCACGGTGATGATGGTGGCGTAGTCGAGCTCCTGCCACGCCTTCTTGAACCCGCGCGGATGGCCGCCGCGATCCTCGATCGGGAATGTGGACAAAGCGTTGGAAATAATCTTCTGGCGCGTGCCGCGCTGAAGGTCCTTCTCGTCGATGTCGTAAGTGAGGTGCATGTAGGTGTGCGCCTCGTCGGAAAGAACCCAACGTGACGCCTCTTTTTTCAGGACGATGCCCAGATGGTCGCCGTCCTCGAACAGGACTGGCGTGAATACACGATAACGCTCCATGCTTTCTGCGGCGAGGCGGACTTTCGCGGAGACCTTCTTATGGAAATCTCGTTCGATCGTTTCGATGCTCATCGTTACACCTCCTCTGGCAGGGTGGACGACAAGCCGCCCGAGAGCAGCGCCTCGCGCAGGTCTTCGATCTTGACGGAGACCAGGGACATCTCTTCGATGGGCAGCATCACAGCCCGGTTTTTCCTACATCAGGCGCTCTTCTCTGGTCTCATGGCAAAATTCGACTCAGTATACTTCGTATCAAGCGTACAATTTACTGTTCTTGCCGGTGGGTTGTCAACCGCTCAAGGACAGGCCGATACCCACGGGTAAGTTCGATACAACAAAATGAGTCGTTCTTTTAGTTTAGTAATGAATTTATTTCAGAGTCTCGGCGGTAACTTTGTTGAAATGAATCGAGGCTTGGCTCAGTATAAGCTGATAGCTCATGGTAAATGAGGACGCATAAGATGTAGATTGGCGTGATCGGCCCATCGGCGGCGAACAGAATTTCAGCGCCGCTTTCCTTCCGAGTATTCGGGCCGGAACAGTTCGGGAGGGGTGCCCCACACGAAGGCGCACCCCTCACGGGCTGTTTTCCGTTTGTGATACAGTGTGGCGCCGGCCATCGCCATAGCCACTCTAGGACCTAGCGCGGGGTCGCCAGCGCCGCTTCCACCGCGTTAAGCGCGTCTACGCGCCCCCACCCATAGTCGTTGTTGGGTCGACCCGTGCCGTAAGGAATAGCCGTATCCTGCAAGATAGTTTGAATGTCGCTAATACTCAAGGCCGGATTAGCTTCCAACATCAAGGCGGCAATGGCCACGACATGTGGGCCCGCCATAGATGTACCGCTGTTAAGACCGTAGCGATTTACCGGCACCGACGACATTACATTGACCCCCGGCGCGCTGACATTGGGTTTAATGCTGCCATCGCGCGCCGGACCGCGGCTGCTCGATCGCCATATGGTATCATCGCGTTGGGTCGCGCCGGTGGTGAAGGATGACGCGTAGTCGCCGGGCCAGCGCATACTGCTCGAACGAGGGCCCTCGTTGCCGGCTGAAAACTCGGCAAGAATCCCAGCGCTCGCCCAGGCATCCACGTCATCGATAAACTCATTATAGGGGCAAAGCCCGGCGAAGCATCCCCAGGAATTATTTACCGCCACCGGTCGTTGGTCCGGGTCGGGATTTTCTCCGGCGAGGTCCGTCGGCGCCAACATCCACTGAAAGCCCTTATGCGTGGCTTCGATAAATGCCGTGGACCCATCAATAGTAAGTACGGAAATCCATTTGGCCCCCGGCGCCACTCCGATTTGCCGGCCTGCCCCATTGTCGCCAACCATGGTTCCCATCGTATGAGTTCCATGGCTCTGACTATCTCTGGGCACGGGATTTCCACGAACCGCATCCAGCCAATTGTAGTTATGATCCGGATTACCGTCGTTCCATCCACGGTATTGGCGCTGCAGCGCCTCATGGGTCCAAGCTACGCCGGTGTCCATGCTGCCGATGGTGACTCCCGCTCCGGTTATGCCGTACGTATTCCAAACTTGATCGGCCCGGACTTTTTCCACATTCCACTCCAACGCCAGCGGAGCGCCATCTACTTCTTCGAGCACTTCGTTGGGGTCCAGAGCCAGAAATTCATAATTAGCGGAGATTTGATCCACATACGACAGGCCGGCTACCGCGCGTAGAGTATTAGAATCTCCGGTAACCGCCACACAATTACAGATCCAGTAGGGCGACACCTCGGCGGCATTCCCGGCAATTGATTTCTCCCGTAAGATCTCGAGCAAAGGGGCCTGAGATATCTCGGCCGTGGCCCGCAGGGCATTGAAGACGATGTCGCCGCGCAGGCGCCAATCGGATACAACGCTGGCTGCATTTAGATTGGCTTTTTCCTTCATATAAATAATGAAGCGGGACTCGCCGCTCTTCTCCAGCTCCGAGAGGATCTGCGGATCAATCCGCGCATGGCCTTCAGCCCGTATAAACCCAGACATCAGCAAAACGGTGAGCGGTACTACTAGGGATAGACCTATTCTGTTAGCTCTGATCTTTTGTGCTTGCACAATACTATCCTCCAAGTTAGGTTTAGTGCCTCTCTGGACCGCGTAACGCGATTAGAAAAGAATACAGCCATTATACCATAATAAGCAGGATTCACGGGCGGTTTCTTGGAGCGCTCCCAGAGCAAGTGCATTTAACTTTTTCCGAAAAGCACTGGAGAAAGCTATGAATTATTCCATCCGTTGCGCCAGCGCCACTCTGGAAATACACCAGAAAAAGCGGAACTCACAACAACTGTTTCTACGATTACGAGGAAATCTGCCAGGCATCGGCCAAAGTATTTCCGGGGGTGCGAAGGAATCGCGAAACCATACGGGGTTACCTGCCAGTGAGTGTCGAGGACGCCGTTCAGCTATGGGTTCGGAACAGAGACCCTCATCTGATGAGTTGACAGCGTGCCGGACGATACGTATAGTCATTATAGGTTCATGAACAAAGGAGCGCTTGCGCAACAATGACACCGAAGAAGCGGAAATCGCCAGATGGCGTACCGACCAACGATCTCGTCTTCAGTTCCTATGTCGGGACTAACGACGAGGTTTTCCCGTTCGTTCTATCTCTATACGTCGAACCGGGCAGTCAGGTTGCCGATGTCACCTATGGCAGGGGAGTTTTTTGGCGGAGAGTCCCCAAAGATGCCTACAACCTCCTCCCTACCGATCTCGAGTCAGGTCTGGATTGCCGGAAATTACCGTACAAGGACAACTCAATTGACTGCGTTGTATTTGATCCCCCGTATATGCACACGCCAGGGGGCACCGCGCATGCCAACCACCAGAACTATGAAGGCTACTACAAGAACAACCAGGCCAACTCAGAGAAAAAGTATCACGACGCTGTGCTTGATCTTTATTTCACGGCAGCGCGCGAGGCCTACCGGGTATTGCGTGAAGGAAGTATCTACCTCGTCAAATGCCAGGACGAAGTTTGCGCCAATCAACAGCGGTTAACCCACGTCGAGCTCATCAACGAACTGCAAAAGTATGGGTTCGTAACTGAAGACCTGTTCGTTGTCATGCGCACGGGAAAGCCGGGGGTAAGTCGTTTGCTCACGCAGGCGCACGCACGAAAGAACCACTCGTATTTCATCGTGTTCCTGAAACCCAAGGGCAGGAAACGCTGGACCGGTCTCAAGAATCGGCTAGACGTCGACACGAACGGTGCGGGAAAGGCACGACCGAAACCGTCTATGAATGAAGAACTGCCGCTCTTTCGCTGAAGAACTCTCCGAACTGCTTGATCGCAATAACGTCAGGATACTGCGCCGTAAGGTCTTTATATCGACCTGGGATGTCGAAGTAATAGATGCGATCCATGTGCGCCAGCAATGATTGGTAGGCGAGCCATTGGTCAGGTACGCAGATTTCCACGACCTCAAGCTTTCGCGAATCAAGTTTTGTCTCCGAAAAGAGCACCATGATTCCGCGATACGCCCCGGCCCCATAGGCCGCATCGAGCAGTCGCTGATGCGCCCATGCCTGAACCACCCGCTCGCGCGTAGACATCTTCACGGGGAGATGTACCTTACGATATTCCTTGCCCATGTTGAAGAGGAAATCCATGGTCATCCGCACGTTTCGACCGTGAACGGGCAAGCTGCCTCCTTTCGTCGGGTTTACCCCGACCGATCTGGCAAATAGATGGCCGATATAACATTCGAAGTAGGTTGCCGGCCCCTTCTTGTTTTGTCGATCGAAGAGTTCCATCGCGAGGCAGGGGGCAAGTGCTACTGTGTACGTCAGTCTCGCAAACTCAACAGGAGATATCGTTTCACCAAGCCACTTTTTCCAAAGCCTTATGATCACATCGGGGTCGGGAACAAAGTATTCTCGGTTTGCGGGCCTGGCAACGACGTTTCCTCTTTTGAAACTGAAGTATTGCTTCCCTGGCACCTTCGAAATCAGGTCAATCGGCGTGCATTGTTTGACGAGAAAACGAAGAGCCGGAACCAAAGAAGCGAAAATCTCAAAAGTTGGAGGCGCTTCAAAATCGTGAAATACCCGCATCAATAGAGGGCGGAACGGCAGCTCCAGAAAATATTTTGCCAGTAAAAACACAAATTCCACGACTAAGGTACTAAGGATTGAATCAGACATTGTTACTCTCGGACTAGAGCCCTTTCATAAGCCCAGAAACTGTCATATCGAGTCCTTTAGCGATGGACTTGATATTGCGAAGAGCCACGTTGCGTTCGCCACGTTCAATACCCCCGATGTATGTGCGATCGAGTTGGCAACGTGCGGCGAACGCCTCTTGTGAATAGCCCTTGTTCTTGCGCAGCTCGCGCACACGCGCACACGCGCGCCGAAACGAAGCAATATGTCGGGCTTTCTGCTCATGACCCTACTTTGACGGCCTGTGCTCTATAAGTCTACGGACTATGAGTACCATAGACCAAGCGTGGCAGTAGCCGACGCGCAGCCCCCTTCATGCAATTGAGCAGCTAACAGCCGGTTGCAGCGGGCGGCGCTACGCGCCGCCGCTGGACCGGAGCGTTAGGTAGTTGGCAGTGTTCTTGTTTTTCCGGGAAAACTTCGGTAAAGTTTACATCGGAGGTGTAAAGGATGAATATCGAAATTGAACGTGAGGAAGATGGCCGATGGGTAGCCGAAATTCCCGATCTACCCGGTGTGATGACCTACGGGCAGAGTCGTGAAGAATCGATTTCAAAGGTCAAAGCTTTAGCTTTGCGCGTGCTGGCTGATCGACTGGAACACGGTGAGACAATTCCCGAATTGCGTGAAATCTTCGCAGTGCCGGCATGAGTCAATGGCCGTCAACCAAGGCTCGCCTGGTGCTGTCCGCCTTGCTGCAATTTGGCTGGACAGTCAAGCGTCAATCTGGAACGTCTCATCGAGTTCTGTCGCGATCTGGTTGGCCCGATTACGTCTTCGCGTTTCATGACCGAGAAGAGATTGGACCCCGCATGTTGGCACGTATCGCCAAGCGCACGGGTCTCACACCTGAGGATCTCTGATAAACTGCCTAACAAGGCGCTGCACCTGACCGCTATTCCGCTGCGCTCCATAGCGGCAGGTGATCTCTATACGTTATCTTACCCGTTGTAAAATCAGTAGGTCCGTTTAATTATGTCCGGCTGTATAGGTATCCCCACGATAGGTACGGGTGATCAGCACGCTGCTTTCGGCAAACGTAATTCGAAAATCCCGTTTTGGTAAGAGGCGCAGGCTTTGCTTAAGATCACCGGTACGGGAAGCTCTACTTCCTTGCTGTAACGCCTATCCTGGCGTACGGCAGCGATCCGCAGTCGCGTCCGATCGTACAGTTCATATGCAATGTCCTTTTCTTCGACGCGCGGAAGCTCCGCGATGACTAGTACGTGATCGTTTTCATTAAAGACGTCGACCAGCGGCTCACGCGCGCTTTCAATTACGGTCCCATGAGTAGCATCGGCACGGATGTTGCCACAGTTCTCAACCACGGGCGGGCCATCGGCCTCCATAAGCCGAACTGAAAATCCATATGTCCCTTTCACGCCCTTCTGTTCATCGCCAAATTCGCCGGCTCGGGTCCATTCGTTTTGCCCTTTATCAGCCATCTCTGAGAGCCGATTTAGGCATGCGCGTAGGCCGGCGAAGATAGGTCCAGGGCCCATGCCCGAATCGGGATCGTCGGCGGGCGCGGCCGGTTTCGTCTTCGGTTTTTTCATGGCCGGGGCCTCCCGCTTTATTGCTTGTCCAACTCCAGCTCCACAACGCCGTTGTGATAGGAGAGCCTGTGGACCGCGTCCTTTACCAGATAATCCAATTTAATTTTCTTATGATACTTTCGGCGCAGAGTATCGGCCGACAAGATTAGCGTCTTGGCTTGTACTTCCACTTTGATATCTTTTTCTTCAAGGCCGGGAAGCTCTGCCACGATCTTTACATATTCCCGATTGTCCTTTTTGTCTTCTTCATAAAACAAATCGACAAAAGGCTCCCTGACCTCCGGCTTTTCCTCCACCGGGGTCTCTTTTTTATAGGCTTTTACACTTTCTCGGCCAACGATTGAGAAATCCCGTTGGCCTAATACACCGCTGGTTCTGATATGCCCGCCAATGCTCACCGGCTTGCCTCCGGCTTTTTGCAACTGTTCCCGCAGCTCTTCCAGCTTCTGTTTCACCGCTCCGGCACTTTCATTGAGCGAAAATAATTGGCCTAAATCTACTTTCATGCCGAGAATGTTCAAGCTACCGCCGATGACGTTGGATAGGTCAATTTCATCCTCGGTATCCTTTCTCTTTTTGTCCCCTGCCTTCATACTTTTCCTCCTTTTGGTCTGTCAGGCTATTGTATTTGACCTCCGGCCGAGAGCGGTAGTGATCAAGTATTCGCAACCCTATGAACAAGGTCTGCCGGGAATGGCGCCGTCCTTCCTATCCTTTTTTCTAAAGCTATCAGCAAACCGTCAACCTCGGCGGTCCTCAAGCGAGCGCTACGCTGGTCGCCGTACGTCAGAACGATCTCGGCCCGCTCTTCCAGGGCCGCCGAATGGCGTAGCCGCTTCTTGGCAAAACTTTGAATCTCCGCCAATGGGATTTGGAGGAGGACGTTGTCAAATTCGGGATGATACAGCAACAGCTTCTTAGTGGTAAGATAGAGGTAACCATGTCGCCAGGCTGTGTAGATCCCCTGGCTATAGTAATAGGACCCTAACTGTTTAAGGACGATCTCTTCGCCGTGAGCCAGCGGAATCGAATGGCTTTTCGGCGACAGTCGACTAGCACCACGCACCGCATCGTCGGCATGAAACATACCGTATTTCAGCATAGTCTCCATTCCGGCCAGCGCCGCTCGTAGATTTACGCCAATCAAAGGAACGCCGGCCAGCGATATAATAATGTCGGCATGAATGATTAAACCCTTATCCAGGATCCTCTCGAGTAAATCCACCAAAGTGGCCTGTCGGTCACGTATGGGTTCCATGACTCCAACTCCAAAGGACTCGATTCCTGTCACTGTTCACGGGGGTCAGGGGTCGGGCGATATTGCTTGGATTTCTTTTCCAAAGACTGCCGCAATCCGTTAAGCATCCGCCCCACTACCCAATCTCTAGATCACGATAATTCCTATCAGTCATCGGTATCACGGGGACCTTGGCCCCTGATCCCTGACCCCCGATCCCCGTGAACAGTTACGAATCCCTTTTCCCATGCCAAGCTCGAGCCCTACCGTTGTTGTGCGTGCTCTGCCTGACGGTGTGCACGGGCCGCGGGTAGTTCCTGCCAAACTCATTAAGCGAAGCTATACGGAGGCCAGGGTCCTGTATACCGAACCCAAAAGCCGCTCATGTTATCTATGGTCTCCAGCTCCGCTCCGAGTTCTCTATATTTATCCTTCTCCACCAAACAGGAAAAATTCAGCAGCATCTGTTTATCGCTTGCGATATTCTTTGTCTTTTCCACCAGTAGTCCAGTCACTAGAGGCTTAATTCTTTGAAAGAAATCTTTAAAGTGTCGATCGGCGAGGGTCTCCATGCGGCCCTGGATCGCTTTTTCCAGTTTTCCTTTGAAAAAATACCCAGCGCCTCTCGGTTTTAACTTTATTTCTTCCTCTAATCTTCTAATCTCTTCATCGTTCCGGGCGATTTCCTGGGCTATTACGTGGGGCTCCCAGCCTATCTGTATTCCATACTCGGCCTTACCTTTCACCTTTGCCAGCTTTTGCTGAAGCGCCGAGAAGTCTTTTTTTAGCCAGCGGCGCACGATATCCTCTGGGGCCCAGCCGCCATCGTCCTTAATAATGACATTAAAGCCGGAGGGCAGAATATCGCCAAACCTTTCCCAGGCCGCGTCGATGACCTGTTGATGGGTCATAACCAGCGTTTCTACGGTGGGCTTATCTTCCGCGTTATACGGCTTAGCCGGACAGCGATGAATGACGGCGGCGAGATTCTCGTATGGGATGGTGTAAACCTCGTTCCCGGCTATGCCGATGTTGCCTAAGCGGGTCTCCTCATGGCTGTAAACAACACCGTACAGGTAAGCGCCGTCGGCGCAGACTTCTGTCGTAGCCGTTTGAGTCAATGCGGTCGCACTCACGCTCATACATGCCTCCCTTAGAGATTACTGCGCGCACTCGCGTTTAAGCTTGGACGATACTCGGTAGGTTCTGGACTTAGAATCTTCTCAACAACGTCGCTGACGATACTGTCGAGTCCCTGTCTAACCGTTCGGACGGCTTGACAGATCCCTTGTTCCTGCTTTATCTCTTCAAGGGCCGAATCGAGGTCCAGCAAGGCCTCGCCCAATCTCTCGATCTCCGCCTCGCTCAAGCGACCGCCGTCGATCCGTTTGACGGCCTCTATCTTCAGCGTGTCTCGGATGATCTCCACCAGGGCAAGGACGAGCCCTAATAGCCCATGCTTTAAATTGTCCTCATGAATATCCAGTCGCATGGCTTTAAGAGGCCATCTCCTTTTTTCTTAAATCCACTTCCAGAATGCCGTTGTTAAACGTCATTTTTTGCGGCGCCGGCTCTACGTCAAAGGGAAGCAGGACCTCCCGGTAATAGTGCACGCGGTCGCCCCTTAGAGCTCCGCCGGCTTCGAGAACGGCCACGTCGTCCCTTATGTCCAAGCTGATTTCCTTCATCGAAGTTCCTGGCAACTGGGCCACGAGCGTTACTTGATTGGTCTCGTTGAATACATCAATACTCGGCTCCTTGACCCGCTGCACGCCAAGTGTCCGCTGAAAACGCGCGAACGGGGGTCCCTTGGCGAAAACCCATACGCGCGGAGCCTGCTCCAACGCGGGCTTGCTTTCATAGCCTCGCCGACGGATGGCTGGTGGGATGGATCCCCGTGGCGGTATTGAGCCGATAGGCACTGGCCACACCCTTTGTCATTATTTTCCAGAGTCGTAAAATCGCGGCTTTGCGTTTCATCTCTACCCTATAAGGAGACCGAAAGTCTAAATGGCGAGCGCACCCGTTAAACCGCGGCGGGGATGGCCCTTTGTGTTTTGGCGCTTATCCATCCACACCAAGGACAGCCGGCACTCTTCAGATCTTCCAGCGGCACCCGCTTGTCACATTGCGGGCATTCCTCCTTAGCTTTGACCGCTTCCTGCCAAGCCGTAGACTCCAGCTTGGTCCCGGAGGGAAACTCCAATCCATAGCGGGCGGCCGTCTCAAAGGAGGCGAGAGCCGCTCGAATTTTGATGCCGAGTAATTCCACTCCGACCAGCGATACCGTAATATCGGCATTAACCACGAGCCCCTTGTCCAGAATCTTATCAACAATGTCGGCTAAGTTGGCCTTGCCTTCTCTTCTTGCTTCTAAACCCATCGATTACTCCACGACGCGCTCCACCACGCATGCCTTATATAGTCTTTTCTATAAAGCTTGCTTCCGATTTCTTTGCCATCGCCGTTCCGCAATGAGGGCAATAGGCATGGTGACAAAAGTATCGCCATTTCTTGCCACATCCGGGGCATGGGACGTTCAAAGGCTCGCCGCACGCGCCGCAGAATTTTAAGGCGCCCCACGTCGTGGCGCGGCACTTTGGACATTGAAAGGAACCGTTACTCATACGGTCTTACTCCCTCTGAAAATACCTGGGAGCGCCGGCATCCCTGCCGGCGAGTCCCGCCGCGGACCGCGTCCACTCTTGCCCCGACGGTAGTCGGGGCGCTCCCAGGGGTATCGTTGCTGTTTTCGTTCTTCGGGGTGTCCCAAAGGGGCATGAACAACTCCTCGGAAAATAACTCCGACTAAACAGTACCGGTTGCGGTAGCGACCGGGTGAGCGCCGGCCTATCCGGCTCGGCCACCCGCCCGCTACCGCAGGCGGTTCTGTTATTACTCGTCGTCGGCTTTCGCCTGTCTGACTGCATTGAGCCGGGCTAGCAATTCCTCTTCTAGCCGGCAAAAATCTGCCTGGCTGATCTCATCCATCTCATAGCGCAGTTGTACCTCGAGTAGCTTCTCCTGCAGAAACGATTCGTCGTTCAATTCGCGGTCGGCCAACTCGTGAATTTCTTGAGCAATTCCGGTCATGCCCTTTAAGGAAAGCCATATCAAATCATCAATCAAAAACATGGGCTGAACCTTTTATACATTGATCACTAAATGAACAAAGTTAAAGGGAGGCAACTCGCTAACGTACTTGAACCTAACTTTATCCCGATACCGCTGGCTAAGCTCATCCATCTTTTGGTCAAAGGTCAGCTCGGAGTTTCTATCCACCAAGAACGCCGCATTCATGATCATACGTTCTCCGAGCAGGCGATGGGTCAAACGAAAGTCGCAACAATAACTCTTCAAGTGAGCGATGATTTCCTCCCGGTACTTTTTCTTTTGTTCTTCCAGGGCCGACTCCACCATTCGGCCGATCTCGATTCTTTGATAATACGACTCCTGTGGGCCTTTACTCTCGAGGGCGGCCTTCTGTTTCCGTATCTCTGGGTATTGGTCTAAAATATCTTGATAGATAATCTTTTCCGCAAACACGGCTTTCACGCCCAACTCTACTTTGTTTTTCATTTGCTCCAGCAAGAGTGTAAATTCGTCATACTTGTGCGCTAAAATTTCTATAATCTTGCTGTTGTTTTCCGCAATAGTTCCAAAGCGCACGGGAAGGGCTGTGTAGCCCTTTCGCATGGCCGCTTCAATCGCTTGCTCGTGCGCCATGGAGTTTTCTTTAGAGACGGGGTATCGGATGATAGGTGATGCGCTGACCACGGCCGCCACACCCTTCCAAGGGATGGTATGCACCGGGTCTCCGCGATCCCCGATCCCGGGCACACATAATTCAACCTCCCGGCTTTCGTCAATGAGGCAGTAAATATAAGTCCCTTCGGCGTTCATTTTATGTTTTGTCCTTTTTGAGGCTGAGCCGGCTTGACGCGGTCCTTCGAGATCTCGATTCGAATCAGGTCCGGCGCGGCGCCTTGGCCTGAGTTTACGCCATCGAGCAACAACTTGTAAGCGCGGTTCAGCTCATCAAATCGTCCGTTATAGCCGTTGTCGTCGGGATGCTTATCGGGATGACATTGCTGGGATAGGTTCCAATAGGCTTTCTTTATCTCACTCGCCGCAGCGCCGGCGTTTACGCCCAGCAACGCTCTCGCTTGGCTTAGGCTGGCGGCTTCCACTTTCTCAATTTCCACCAGGCTGAAGCTGTATGGCGGAAGGGGGCCGACACAACGAAAATTAATCTTTCCCGCGAAGCGTTCGTTGAGCCGGACGAGCTCGGCGCTGCAGGCCTCCATGCGGCCTTTTTTCACGAGCAAGGAAACATTGGCAATCATATTGGCCTCCAGCAAGTCGTGGGCCCGGAAATCGCAGGCCAACCCCTGCAAGCTCTCAAATATTTCAGCGGCGGCTTCGCCCGCTCTTGCCTCAAGCGCGCCCTTGACGATTTGGCCGATTTTTATTTTGCTGCTCCGTGCCTCTTCCGGTGGTTTTGCCGCCATTTCTTCTTTAAGCCGCCGGATCTCTTCGCTCGCCCCAATTTCGCCTATTATGGCGTTCACGTCTTTCCAAGCGGCCACGATATCCAGCTCCACTTTGCCCTTCATGGTCCACAGCTCCCGCTTGAACTCGGAGACACCCTGCTTTAAAATGGCTTTGACTTCTTCACTGTCCCGGGCTACTGTGCCAAACTTTACCGGAATGACCGTGCATTCGCGCATGACCGTTGAAAGGACCGATTGATATTTGGACAAGTAGATCACCAGGGATTCCCTCGGTAGAAGGCGAAAGGCGATGCGCGGCGCGTGCCGGCTTACCACGGCTGCGATATTGCCAAAGCCAATGCTGTGGATCGTCTCTTCCTCTACGGAGCCGGGAATGCTATGGCCAAAGTCTCGCTCACCACTGGCGTCGATGATTCCATAAATGTAAACCCCGGTCGCTTCTTCTATTGGGTGAGCGCTTAATAATTCAACGGCATTTTTCTCCATTTCTTGTCCTCGCTCGGCTTCTGAATTTCGGTCACCGCCATGTTCACGGGGCCGGTGGCTTCACCATGGGCCAAGACCTCGAGCTCTTGCATTTGTTGTTGGATGTACACCAGCTTCTTATAAATGCCCAAACGGCGCCTGTCCAAAAGGACTACTTCATTATCCAGCCGATCTTTTTCTTTTTGCATCATATAAAGCTTCAAGTAAGCGGAGCTCGCCGCTCTCGGTATGGAGCGTTTGTAAGAGAGGCCCATGCTTTTAATATCTCGTAAGCCGCCAATCACTCTGGCCACTTTCATAGGGTTTCATTGCTCCCCAGTTAAGAATATTGGTAATTGTTCACGGGGGTCAGGTGTCGGGGATCGGGCGATATTACTTGGATTTCTTTTCCAAAGACTTCCGCAATCCGTTAAGCATCCGCCCCACCACCCAATCTCTAAATCACGATAATTCCTAACAGTCATCGGTACCACCGGACCCTTGGCCCCTGATCCCTGATCCCTGACCCCCGATCCCCGTGAACAGTTAAGAAAATTGATTGATCAAAGTATCCAAGATAGCCTTGATATCGCTTTGAATGGACTTGTTACGGTCGCGGCACGTTTCCGAGGCCAAGACATCTTGACATATATCGCGGAAAACCACGTTGTTGGCGCGGACGGGAACATTGAGCACGTTAAGGGTCTTAGCAATCATGATGGATCCGCGCGGAGTCGGGCCAAAATCGCACTTTCCGGATTCGCGGAGGGCGCGGACGATTTTGACGATCTTTTCGACCTCCTTATGAGGCAGTCCGGATTTTGCTTTGGTTATTACCACTTCCGTCTCTTCATCGAAGTAATCTAAATCCATCGTTACCATACGGTCGCGCAAGGCATCCTGGCTCCTGTGCACGCCGGCGTATTCTTCCGGATTGCTCGTAAATATGGCGCGAAAATCGGGATGGACCTGCAAGTAATTATCTTCGCCACAGCGGTTGGCCGGCATATCCATTACACCTTCCTGTAAGACCGAAAGAAGTACGTTGTTGGCTTCCGGCCGAGAGCGAGTGAATTCATCATAGATCAAAGTGAACCCGTACTTGCACGCTACGGTAAGTCGATTATCCACCCACCGCTTGGTCATGTCTTCCTCTACTTTCAGAACACGTGAGACAAAGCGGTCGATGACCTTGCGCATGCGATAACCATTTTCTCCGCCCACCAGATCTGACGTCGTAAACTCCGCATCGCCATGAATCAGCACAACCGGCCGGCCAAGCTTGCCGGCGACGTGCATGGCTAACGTGGTCTTGCCAATTCCAGAAGTGCCTCTGAAATGAACAGGGAACCCGGCTTCTATGTAGGCCAACGCGCGATAGGTTAGATCTTGTATAAAACCGGTTTCCACGAAATTCGGCAAAGGACACGGTTCGAGCGCCGTGGTCAACTCGGCAATCATGCTCTATTCTCTCCTATTATCCGTAAGCATTAACGCCCATTCTGACACGGAGCCTAGGTGGGCAAGTGTTAGGCTCCCAGCGGCCCGCCTTCCGTCGCAGGCGCGACTCCGGCCGCCTACGCTATAAGCACTGGCGATGATGGGAGGCGGTCCAGCGTTGGAAAGGAACTCTATCGCTTTCTTCCTTTTCGGCTCATAGCCTTCTTTTTGCCGGACGTGTCCGCCAAGTTCTGCCCCTCGGCGCCGAACATCATCATGGACTCCGGGGAGAATTTGCCGTTGATTTTCTTGGCCAGCCTCTCGCCTATTTCGCGCCAATCTCGCGCTCTGCCCTCATTGTCTTCCTGAAAGCTCCTTAGCATCTCACGGGCTTGATGGGCCAGAGTATGAACTTCCTGGTTTCGGTCTCTTTGACGGGACCGGATATTTTTCAACAGAGTATGAACTTCCTGGTTTCGGTCTCTTTGACGGGACCGGATATTTTTCAACAGGGTCTTACCATCCCGCAGGCGAAGGGACTCGTCATGGCGTAACTGCTTGTGGAGATCGTCAGCCAGCTCGCGTTGGCGCTGTAATCCCTCCCGCAGGCGAAGGGACTCGTCATGGCGTAACTGCTTGTGGAGATCGTCAGCCAGCTCGCGTTGGCGCTGTAATCCCTGTCGCCGAGATTCTTGAAAGTCGGTTAGCATTTGGCGCATGTGTCCAACCCGATCGGCCATGGCCTGCGCGCGCATATCGTAAGAGGTTAGAATATCTTCTCCCAATGTTTTCATAGTGCTTGCTGTTCTCATAATTAGGTCTCCTTCATTTAGACGGAAATTATCATCACATCTCCAGAGCGCCCCAGCGGGGCGCCGGGACATTAGCCTGGGGCAAGCGGAGCGCCGCCCCAGGTCGGCGAGTCCCCTAGAACACCGGCGCCCCTGCCGGGGCGCTCGAGGTGGATGAGGCCATGAGTCCTGGGGCAGCGCTGCGCTTGCCCCAGGCTAATCTCCTTGCGCCCCTGCCGGGGCGCGTGCGACTTTATGGTTTCGCCTGCTACGTAGGATCGGCGCCGGCCTGCTCCAAAATGTCCAAACTCCAGGCTCCTTAGAAACGTCCCCAGTTTCTCCTTAGAAACTTCCCCAGTTTCATCGTTGTGCTGCGTGT
>JACOSC010000162.1 GCA_016179055.1 Acidobacteriota bacterium | reverse complement strand
GGCGCGCATGCTGACGGTGATTATGACGCTGCGGTTACAAAAGCGCAATGTGCTGGAGTATCTGACGCAAGCATGCCAAGCGGCGCGTAAGGGTCAAGCCGCCCCCTCTTTGCTGCCCAATACCCCGTGAACGGTTACAACTTTTCTTTACTGTGAGGGGAGTAACTTTGTAGTCCCTATCTTTGTTGTGCACTAAGCTGGACGGGACACGTTCCAGCTAATCGTAGATCGCAGTCATACCTTCTCTGGTTGATTAGAAGCAATACAAATTCCAAGGTTAGAACAGTGAAGGATAAAGGACTTGGGGAAAAACGGAGCTTGAGGTTTCCGTCGAATCGGTCACTTTGACCGAGGCGAGTACGACAATATGACCGATTGATTGGGGATCTGGACTTCCCCGGGCGCGTCGAGTACAATCAAAAGTCATAGCCTACTGAGGGACCCCATGAGACCGGAAATGGAAATGATATTGGACGGCGTATTAAGCGGTCGACTTCTATCCCGGGAAGACGCCTATCATCTCATACGCTCGCCGGAAGCACATATATCGGCGCTTTGCCGGGGAGCCGCCGCGCTGCGGGATCTTGGCAAAGGCCGCCGCGTTAGCTTCTCGCCGAAAGTATTTATCCCCTTAACCAAATTGTGCCGAGACTTTTGCAGCTACTGCACGTTTCGTGAGTCTCCGCAAGATGCGCGCCGGCTCTATATGAGTCCCGAAGAGATACTGGCCGTGGCCCGCGCCGGCGAGCGGCTGGGATGCGGTGAGGCGCTCTTCACCTTGGGAGAACGGCCGGAACAACGCTATCCCGAAGCCCGCGCATGGCTGGCGCAGCGCGGCTACAAAACAACATTGGAGTATCTACGCGCTATGTGCGCCCTGATCCTATCGGAAACCAAGTTGCTGCCGCATTCCAATCCGGGGACATTGTCCGAGCGTGAACTGGTCGCGCTCAAGGACGTTAATGCTTCTATGGGTCTCATGCTGGAGAACATCAGCGAAGATCTTCATGCCCCTGGCGGCCCGCACGAGCTGGCCCCCAGCAAGCGACCTCAGGCAAGACTGCGCACTTTGGAAAAAGCCGGCCGTTTGAAAATTCCGTTCACCACGGGTTTGTTGATCGGCATTGGCGAAACCTTGAAGTCGCGAGTCAATACGCTGTATGCCATACGGGATTTAAACCACCGCTTTGGCCATATACAGGAAGTAATCATACAGAACTTCCGCGCTAAGCCCGGAACGGCGATGGCGACCCAGGTCGATCCGTCGTCTTCTGACGTCAAGCGTACGGCGGCCGTGGCTCGGCTCATCCTTGGAGCCGACGCCAACATTCAAGTGCCGCCCAATCTGAGCGCCGCAGATTATCCTATCTATTTATCGGCCGGGATCAACGATTGGGGCGGCATATCGCCGCTCACCATCGATTACGTCAATCCGGAAGCCCCGTGGCCGCAGCTTTCCGACCTGCGACAGCGCAGCGCCGAGAAGGGCTTCACGCTGCGAGCACGTCTGACGGTCTATCCGGAATTCGTCACACAAAAGACAGACTATCTTCCTGAGGCGATACGGCCGCGATTGGCCGCCATCGCCGATGCTGAGGGATATTTGAGAGGAGAGTGGTAGTCCTATGGCGTTTTCACTCGATGAGCCCCATGAGCTGGAACGGTTGCTGAGTGCGGTCGATCCCCAGGTTGCGGCCATACTGGACCGAGCACGGGCGGGCCAAGACATTTCGGCCGATGAGGCGACGCTTTTATTTCGCACCCGTGGCCTCGATTTTTCCGCGGTGGTTCTGGTTGCTGATGCGCTACGCCGCGGCACGGTCGGGGACGTCGTAACCTACGTCGTCAATCGCAATATCAATTTTACCAATGTGTGCATTAAGCACTGTGGGTTTTGCGCCTTTAGTCGTGATTTTCGCACGGAGGAAGGCTACTTTCTGCCCATGGAAGAAGTGGTGCGCCGGGCCATCGAAGCTTGGGAATACGGAGCTACGGAAGTTTGCATTCAAGCCGGATTGCCGCCCCATATGGAAGGCGATCTGTACTTGCGTCTGTGCCGCACGATTAAGACGACGCTGCCGGACATGCACATTCACGGCTTCTCGCCGGAAGAAGTGCTCTATGGCGCTATACGCTCTCGTTGGACGATTGCCGACTACTTGAAAGCGTTGCAGGAGGCCGGCGTCGGCAGCTTGCCGGGCACTTCCGCGGAGATACTAGATGATGGCCTGCGGCAGCTTATTGCGCCTGGCCGCATCAGCACGGCGCAGTGGATTGATGTCATCACCACCGCCCACCGGCTGGGCCTGCCGACGACCGCAACGATGATGTATGGCCACATTGAAACCGATGAGCATAAAGCTCGCCACCTGTCTCTTCTACGCGAATTGCAAAAACAGACGGGCGGGTTCACCGAATTCGTGCCGCTGAGTTTTGTGCCTGCCGAGGCGCCCATGTATCGGAAAAGCCTGGTAAATGGCTTGCGGCCGGGCCCGAGCGGCATGGAAATAATGAAAGTTCATGCGGTGTCCCGCATCATGCTGAATAATCACATTCCCAATTTACAAGTCTCATGGGTCAAGGACGGCTTGCCTATGTCTCAGCTTTGTCTCACGGCCGGCGTCAATGACCTGGGCGGCACATTGATCAATGAGAGCATTTCCACCGCCGCCGGGGCGCCGCATGGGCAGCTTATGCGACCACGCGAATTGCACGCCCTGATCCGCGACGCCGGGCGGATTCCGGCCGAGCGGACCACAACCTACAAGATTCGTCGGCGGTACGATGACGCGGAGGTGCCGGCCTCGCCGCTGGACCTGGTTCCCGAAGAAAGCGAGGCGGTGTTCGGCTCTTATGACCGCCTGGTCAAGCAGGATTCATTTCGCTATCACAAACCGCAAGTCGTCTCGACGGGACGGCCCTGACCCACGCACGTCGGAAGCAAACCGGTTAAAAGTTGTAGGCTCTCAATAAATCTCGGTAAACCATCGTGGACAGGTTCGCCGGGCCGCCACGTCATAGCCCCACTCGTCCGCCTTGTCCTTACCCAGATTATGGCGACGAACCCAAGGCTGAATAAACCGGCCGCGTAGCGGCCCGCTGACTTTAGCCGTGCCCTTTAGGGCACGGGTCATTGGCCGGCGTCAGGTCCCGTCGCGTCAGCGACGATTGATTCAGGCGATAATGGCGTTCTTCCGCGCCCTAGAAAATTCAGTCCCATAAACTACGCTCGACATTGCGGTAGAGAAGTGTATGTATTGGCGATAATTTTTACCACGTGCTGCTGTTCAATTTCATCTTGTCAGACAATAACCAACTTTATGCGGTCTCAAATAATACGTAACCGTACAAGCACCCACGCCTTAAGGCATCCAGCCGATGCAGAACAGAGAGCGGGACAAGGGGTGGCTGGCCATTGTGGAGTTGTGGGTGGCGCTTATTGCCAGGTTTCGGCTTGGTCGTCGCTGACATAGACGCCGGCCCCGCCTGTCGCTAGATAGATGCGCCCGGTCACGGGAGACACCATAACTTTACCGATGCGTGTGTTGAGCAGGCC
>JACOSC010000161.1 GCA_016179055.1 Acidobacteriota bacterium | reverse complement strand
GAAGAAAACGACGGCGGTCTAGGAATTGATCTCCATTAGTGCGCCCTTTCAGGGCTGGCGGGCTGGGGACGCTTGCTTTCCAGGGGCTGCGCTGCGCTTGCCCCTGGCTATTATATCTCGCTCCTTCGGAGCTTTTGATTATAAGCGGTACCCCACTCTCTACAAATGTCCAAACTCCAGGACACCGTGGGACTGGAGTTTGGCATCAGCGTGTTTCTTATGATCGAATCTCAGTAGCACACTCCAATGGCCAGTGCTGCGTGGTCGTCTGTCTGTATCGACCGACCCTTAGCCCCTTATCCAATTTGCGCCATGCGCTTATGGCGTTCGCAACGGGAAACATTGCGGGTCGCCAAACTGACCATCCCCTTGGCCTATGAAAACGCAGGCCCGGTTCGATCCGGCTATGATCAAATCGGGCACACCATCGCCATCGATGTCCGCTACGGCTAAAGCCTCAATCACCGGGGCAATGGGCGCCGCAAGACGGCTCGCCGCGAAACCGCCGGACCCATTTCCGAGCAGAATGATCACTTCTCCGCCGGCCCGTCCTGAGCCTGCCAGGACCAGATCGGCGTGCGCGTCGCCATTGAGATCCGCCGTGGCGATCAAATTGATATTTACCGTAGTACGAACGGGAGTGCACGAAGTAAGCTGAAAACCCCCAAACTCATCACCGGCGTACACACAAGCATTGATCGAGCCTCCGCTGGGCGGGAAACCCACGAGGGCTACATCGGGGATTCCATCTTCGGTAAAATCGTTCTCGATCGCGAGTCGTGAAACAATCCGAGTTGGCGTACAACGCGGCTCCCGCGTGGTACCAAACCAAACGCAGATGTTGTTTGGACTGACGCCCACAAAAGCGCCACGTCCCTCGCCGGCGAGATCCGGCGTCAGCAGCGTATGCGCTTCGTTGAATCCTCGTAAATAAACGCAGCGCGGCTCCAACAGAGAGCCGGCGCCATCGCCCAGCAACGTACAGGGACCGCCCAAGCCCACGACCGCCACGTCAAGGTTCCCGTCGCCGTTCAAGTCGGCCAGCGAAAATAAGCGGGGATAAGCTCCCGCCGGATAAAGTAAGCGGCTGGTCTGGAAAGTACCATCACCGTTGCCGAGCAAGACCGCCACGCCGTTGACCAGAGGCCCTCGTTCCGGGTTAAGCGCCAGTAGATCGAGATTACCGTCGTTGTTCAGATCGCCGGCAAGGATAGACATGGGTGCAGGACCGGCCATATAACAAACCGGCCGTTGAAACGTCCCGTCGCCATTCGATAGCCACACACAGACGCTGCGGCTGTCGCCGGTCCTTATAGCGAAATCAGCAAATCCGTCGTTGTTAAAGTCGCCGGTCACCAACGAGCCGGCAAGAGCCATCGGGGTCATGGCCGCCATAAAAAGGAGCAATCCCCCTAAGGCCCAAAACAAATTCTTGTCATTGAGTTTCATAATGATCCTCCCCTGAAAAAATGCCTGGGAGCGTCGGCCTCCCTGCCGGCGAGCTCCGTGGCGGGCCGAGTCGACCCTTGTCCCGACGGTAGTCGGGGCGCTCCCAGGCGTGTCGTTGCTATTTTCATACGACGTGGCGCCCCAAAAGGGGTATGAACAACGCCACTGAAAATGCGGATAGCGGAGTTAAATGCTGTCATCACCATTTCCATCCTTCGATGGGCTTGCCGCCGGTGAATCCAGGAATAGAAACCAAAAAAATAATAGGTGCACGGTTCTTGGTCAACGCCAAAGGGTAGGCTTTCATTCTATACAGGCCCGAGCACAATGTCAATGTAAAATCCGAGGTGGATAAGCGGCCCCACTTACAGCTTATTGCCGGATTAGGATCAACGTCAGCGGGTGTTCGACCATTGCAATTGCTGGTATAATTCGAGGTTGGCGAACTGGCAACGTCATTACAATTGGAGGACCGCCCATGACTACTGAAAATCACCATCCTTTCGCGTTCACCAACCGTCTCTCTGGCGAAACCAGCCCCTATCTCTTGCAGCACGCCCACAATCCTGTGGATTGGTATCCTTGGGGGGAAGCAGCGCTCGCTCGGGCTCAGCAAGAAGATAAGCCGATCTTGCTCAGTATTGGTTACTCGGCTTGCCACTGGTGCCACGTTATGGAACGCGAGTCTTTTGAAAACACGGCCATCGCTCGACTGATGAATGATCACTTCGTTTGCATCAAAGTGGATCGGGAAGAGCGGGCCGATTTAGATCAAATCTACATGAACTCCGTGCAAATGATGACCGGCCAAGGCGGATGGCCGCTGACGGTTTTTCTTACCCCCGACGGACTCCCATTTTATGGAGGCACCTATTTCCCGCCGGAAGATCGCCACGGCCAGACCGGCTTTCCGCGGCTGTTGCTCGCGCTCCACGAAGCGTATCAGAACCGGCGGGATCAGGTCCTACAAAGCGCCCGCCAACTCACTGAGCAATTAGAAAGCCTCAACCGCTTTCAGGCCTCGCACGAGATCCTCACGGCGGGAATGCTTGAGCAGGCCGGGGAGGCAACCATGCAGCGAATCGACTGGAGTAATGGCGGCTTCGCCGGCGCCCCCAAATTTCCCAACACCACGAGCCTGGAATTGCTACTGCGGACTTTTCGGCAACAAGGCAATCGCGCGGCGCTGGAGGCCGTCGAGTTGACTCTACAAAAGATGGCCAACGGCGGCATCTATGATCACCTGGGCGGAGGATTCCATCGCTACACAGTCGATGCCCAATGGTTGGTTCCGCACTTTGAGAAGATGCTGTACGATAACGCCCTGCTGAGCGAGATCTATCTGCGCGCGTATCAGGTGACTGGCCATACGTTTTACCGGCGGATCGTTGAGGAAACCTTGAACTACGTGTGTCGTGAAATGACCAGCCGGGACGGCGGTTTCTATTCCAGCCAAGACGCCGACAGCAACGGCGAAGAAGGCCGGTTCTTCCTTTGGACCCTGGGTGAAATCGAGTCGTTACTGGGCGTCGCTGATGGTAAGGCGTTCTGCCTTTACTACGGCATCACGGAAATCGGCAATTTTGATGAACGGAACATTCTCCATGTTCCTCGCCCACTCGCCGACGTCGCGGCGGCATTGGGAGAAGCGTCCAATCGACTGGAAGAGCGGTTGGCGAGAGGCCGTCAAATCCTTTTCGCCGCACGTGAGCAGCGAGCAAAGCCGGGCCGAGATGAGAAAATCCTGACGGCGTGGAACGGCTTAATGTTGAAAAGTTTTGCCGAGGCGGCGAGGGTTCTGCAAAACGACAGTTTACGCGAAGTGGCCATACGCAATGCCGTTTTTCTGTTATCCCGCATGACACAAAACGGCAGGCTACAACGCGCATTCAAGGACGGCATTAGCAAATTCAATGGGTATCTCGAAGACTACGCCTACTTTATTGACGGGCTGCTTTCGCTGTATGGCGCTACTTTTGATGTGCGCTGGCTGGTGGAAGCCCGGCGTTTGACCGATGTTATGGTTGAACAATTCTGGGACGACGCTGATTCGGGATTTTATTTCACGGCCAAAGATCACGAGAAATTGATCAGCCGACCAAAAGAGATTTACGACGGCGCCATTCCCTCGGCTACCGCCGTGGCTGCCGATGTCCTGCTCCGTCTAAGCGGTTTTTTAGAAGAGCCGGCCTATGAGCGCCAAGCGGTTCAGATTTTTCACGGATTGTGCGAGCCTGCTACTCGCCACCCTATGGCGTTTAGTCGTTTACTATGTGCGCTCGATTTCCATTTGGGACCGCGGCGCACCGTGGCCTTGGTTGGAGATAAGACGCATACGGCCACAGTAGCCTTTCTCCACGAGATTAACCGGCGCTATCTTCCCAATACCTTGGTCGCCCTGAAAGAACCTGCCGATACCGCCGCGGAGGCGACGGTGCCCTGGCTGCGGGAACGCGGCCAAGTCAACGGCCAACCGGCCGCCTATGTATGCGAGAATTTCACCTGCCATGCCCCCGTTACGAACGTCACGGATATGGCCGCGTATCTGCAAAAGTAAACGGTCTTCCGTTCTATATCAACGCCGTAGGTTAGCGATGGCTGTGAATTTCCTGTGGTCCACGGCTTGTCCAACCGCTGAACAAGTATGGTTCCCATGTTAGCGTTGTTCGCCGGCCCGTAGCGCGCCATGGGGGCGGCGACGGGGTTTTGACGAAGAAGAGGACAGATTTGCCAATTGGCACTGATATTCGATCGTAAGCCAATCAGACGGTAGCGGTGCCGGCCCCGCAGGGGGGCTCTGGAGTTTGGACATTGGCCACAGCCCCGCGCGATCCTTCACCCACCACTTCAAGCGAGCGTCCCGCCATAGCCCGAAGCTCGTTCGCGTAGCTCTGAAGGAGCGGGCTATAATAGCCAGGGGCAAGCGCAGCGCCGCCCCTGGTATGTGAGATTATATAAGTTATAAGCCCTGAAAGGGCGGGATACCCTTCTGCTCGATAAATACGTACGGAAGAAATCGACGGCGGCCTAGGAATTGCTCTCCATTAGTGCGCCCTTTCAGGGCTGGTGTGCTGGGGATGCTTTCTTTCCAGGGGCGGCGCTGCGCTTGCCCCTGGCTATTATAGAACGCTCCTTCGGAGCTTTGGATTGTAAGTGGTACCCCACTCCCTACAAATGCCCAAACTCCAGGACCCCGCCGGGCTGGATTTTGGCATCCGCGCGTTTCTTATGACCGAACTACAGAATTGGCAGACTTTTATTGACAACTTGGCAGAATCCTGCCATACTTCATTTATGAGTCATCTATCATCTAATAAATCCGCTCGTGTTGTTAGCTCCGTTCCCCGTCGCCGTATCGTTCGCTTTCGAGCATACGGCGCCAGCTTGGGGTTGAACACGACAAGAACCGACGCGCTGATTCGCCAAGTTGAGCAAGGTCTGTCGTTCAGGGCATTAGTGGTATTCGAGTCACAGACTGGAATTCCGGCGCCCATGATCGCCGAGGTCATGGGCATCCCCGAGCGAACCCTGGCCCGTCGCAAAGCCGCCGGCAAACTCGCGCCGTATGAGTCCGAGCGGTTGCTGCGGATCTCCGTCGTATTTGAAAAGGCGGCGGAATTGTTCGAGGGCGACGTGGCCGCGACCGTTAAGTGGTTGACGGCCTCGAAAAGGGAGCTGGGCGACCACTCGCCCTTGACCTACTCTCGCACCGAGTTGGGCGCTCGGGAAGTAGAAAAACTGATCGGACGGCTTGAACACGGAGTCTTCTCGTGAGGGTCGTCGCTTGGCGCATCGTCAAGCGGAAGCTCGCCGCGACTGCTTTTAACGGTGACGGCGCGCGCCTGCACGGAGGTCGCTGGAATAATCCGGGCGTCGCAATTGTTTATACGGCCCAGTCCCAGGCGCTGGCGGCCCTGGAAATGCTCGTACACCTGGACTCACCGGAGCTGCTGGAGAAGTATGTACTGTTTGAAGTAGGAATCGACCCAGCGATGATTACGCCCGTTGAGCCGTCACAATTGCCAAGAAACTGGAGAGCCCATCCTTCGCCGGCGCAGGTGAGAGCGATCGGCGACGCATGGGCCGCGTCCCGTACGTCGGCCGTGCTCAGGGTTCCCAGCGGGCTGGTGCCCGGCGAGAATAATTTCCTCCTCAATCCTCGACATAAAGACTTCCCCAAGCTCCACATTGGCAAGCCGTTGCCCTTCCGATTCGATCTGCGTTTGACGAGCAAAAAGCAAACTTGAACCCTTCGCATCAACTTAAGCACTTCAAGTCCTCCACGACCTCGGCTCACCTACGCGCGTAAAGGGCCGAAGCGAACGCATGGCTGAGCTCCCGGCTGCGCGATTCTCTAGCCCCCAATTTCTGATAATCCCAATACTCTTCCACGCGACGAAGATTGAATCCTTTGACCAACAAGACTCTGGCCTTCATGCGGAGCTCCGTTCGCTGGGGCAGCCACACTTCGTTATTGACTTTGCGCCATTCCTGAAAAATCATAGTGCCTTTACCCAACTTGGCCAACACGCCGGCGCCGAAATGAATGTCGTCGATGGTCTCAATGACGATTTTCATGAGCTCGTGATCGTCTTCATCAATCCATGCCTTCCCCACAATATTTCTGACGACCGCTTTTCCGATCATGGTTCTCAAAGTCGCGCCTTGCTTAGGACGGAACGCGACGACGATCGCCCGTCGATCCTCCAAGAGATCCCGGCCCAGTAAAGTAAAATTAAGGGCCGAGAATATATCGTCAAGCTCTTCACGACGCTTTTTGCGGCGCTCATCGGCTTTGGCTTGCCGCTGGGGGACGGATAACTCAGCTTCGTGTTCGCGGCGCTTGCGCTCTTTTTCGGCCAAGGCATCATCTTGCTTCTTCAACTCTTTCAAAGAAAGCGGGACATTGTTTTTGCTGATCATCTTATTATAAGGTCCACTTTTAGAGTGATAGACGCGATATTCCGTTGTCTCGGCGCTCTTGACAGTATTATCGCGTCTGAGAGTTTCTTCCAGAACTTTTTTCCGATACGTGTAGTTCTCCAAGCGGCCCTTAGCCTCGCCTTGCGCGATCAATTTCGTTCTAACTTCTTTTAAGAACAGAGTGAGATCAGGAAGAGGGGCATCGCCTGCCCGTAAATCAAGACGGCTCGTTCCGGTCATGATGGAAAAGGCCAAACCGAATACTGCGGCCCATGGCCACAATCTTGGCTTCAAAAAATTTCCGACGATACGCATTCGCATAGACACCGTTTTCACGCCAACCAAGCCCCGATGATTTTGGATAGGGGTTCGGGCGGTTCGCCCCACGTCGACTATTATTGGACTGCGCACAAGAGTGCAATGTTCAAAAAGGCCGACCGGCCATTATCTTAGAGAAGGGGGGACTAAAACGATAAGGTGAGGATCTGCTGTAACCGTTAACAGGGGTCGGGGGGCAGGGATCAGGCGCCCGGCGGTATCGATGACTGTTAAGAATTATCGTGATTTGGACATTGGGTTGCAATGCGGATACATAACGGATTGCGGAAGTCTTTGGAAAAGAAATCCACCCAATATCGCCCGATCCCCGTGAACAGTTACAATCTACTTTGGAGTCTGAGTTACTGCGACGATCGACCTGGCCCAAACATATCGTTGCATGACACAAACCCTGCGACCATCCATGCCTTAATTCCACGTTTCTCCGCCATCGGCGCTTACGGAGATGCTGCCGGCCGTAGTTGCTGCGTATAGGACCTTGTGACGACGCGTGTCGATAGCCATCGCCTGTATATTCTGACTCAGCAGTCCCTGGTTTATCGGCGTCCAGTTAAGTCCGCCGTCCCCGCTCTTATACGCCCCGGCCCATGTACCCGCATAAACCACTTGCGGATCGTCGGGATCAACGATCAATGCCATGACCCGTGAGCCGAGTCGCGCTAGCGGCCATCGCCATGTCTCGCCTCCGTCCGTGCTCTTATATACACCGCTGTAAGATCCCGCATAAATTATCCTGGGATCTTGTCCATCCAAGGCCAGGCTGGAAAACTCCTCTAACGGCAGACTGAAACGGCACACTTCACTGTCCGTCCCAAAGCGATAAAGTCCGCGGACTCCACCCGCGTACGTCAAGCCGCTCTCCGTAGCGCTAGCGGTTAACACCAGTACGTCGCGCGCATAATCGCGATCGACGTTGGCCCAGTGCAGGCCGGCATTTGTGCTGCGGTACACTCCCGCACTGGTAGCGGCAAGAACCAGATTGGAATCGGATGGGTCGATCGCCAGCGAGCGTATGGGACGTTTTAGGTCATGAAACATAGGTCGCCAGCGCTCGCCGCCGTCAACGCTCCTATAAAGGCCGAGACCCGTGCCTAAATAAATAACGTTGGGATCGACGGGATCGATGACTAAAGTTACAGCGTCGCCGGTGTCCAATCCCCGATTGATGGGCTCCCACGTGCGCCCGCCATCTTTGGACCGATATACGCCGCCATAGGTGCACGCATAAATCATATTCGAAGCGAGAGGCGTCAGCACAATGCACCGGACCGGAAGGTTGCTGAGGCCCTCATTAATTTCCTGCCATTTTCTTCCCTGATTTAATCCTTTGTAAAGCCCGCCGTAGTGCGTCCCGACATAGAGAGTCTTGGCGTCGCTCTGATCAAGGGTTACCGAGCTAACCCCGAGCTCACCCAGCTCCCGGTTGATCGGCGCCCAAGTCTTGCCGCCATCAGCGCTCCGGTAAATCCCGCCCAGCGCACCCACGTAAATCGTATCGGCGTCGCCGTGATCAATAACGATGGCAAAGACCGGCCAGTCGGAAAGCAGGGTTTTGTGACGGACCCAATGTTCGCCGCCATCCATGGTTTGAAATAATCCTTGATGAGTGCCGGCAAAAATAACATTCGGTTTGTAAGGATGGACGACCGCGTCTAAAATGGAAACATCGGCGATTCCCCCACTAATCACGCTCCAGCGCTGCCCTTCATCGGTGCTCCGTTGTATCACGTTGCCGGCGATCAGAGTGTAGGTCTTGGGATTATGGGCGGTCACACGCAAGGCGCGTTGATAAAAGCTCTTTAAATTGGGAGCAAACGCGGTCCAGATCAACCCCCCATCAAGACTCATGAACATGCCGCGGTCGGCGGTCCCCACATATAGCCGGTGGGGAATCTGGGGATCTATGGCCATGGTGGTAACCGTCATCGGCGAATCGCCGATGGTCATCGGCTTCCATAGGGCACCGGCGTTGGCGCTCTTGTACAATCCACCGGCCGCAGTGGTGACGTACAGTATGTTCGGATTAATCGGGTCCATCAGCACAAGAATGGCACTATGGCCTTCAAGTCCCTTGTGGCAAGACGCCCAAGTCCGCCCACCGTCGGTACTCCTAAAAAGAGTTCCCCCGGCGGCATAAAGCACTCGGGAATCCTTACCGCTGACGGCTACACTATTAATAGTGCCTCCGTAAGGACCAATGCCGCCCTCGGCGGGAGCGGTCATTATAAGCATGGGGGCCAGTGCGATCCATAAGCCAACCATCATACGGGACGCACAAGAACGCCAGGCGTATAAGCGGCAACCGGCCGCCAAGGATGAAAGCCTTGAGTCGTCGCAAAGAGCATACCCCAAGATCCAAGGATTTGCGAAACCGTAACGACGTAATCGCCGGCGCTCATAGAAGTATCGGAGCCACTTTACGTCTCCACATCTCTTACAGAAAGTGTTGATGGCCCCAGTGATTTTCATGGGGTTCATTATAACACGCCACTGGAGCGTCTGAGAAAGCCGGCCCCTCTCGCTCTTTATACGGCTCCGGGCTTTTTTCAAAACCGCGAATATCTCCGGCACAAAGACATGAGCATTTGTCAGCGCCCCCTTGTCACGGTACAATGAACGCTGTGTTTCGATAAACGCGTATAACGGGAGCGTGTATGACTGACCGCATTTATTTTCGTCAATTACTGGCCGGCCGAGATTTTGCCCTGGCCAATCCGGTGGCCGAGCAAATGGCGAATTTCGTATATCTCATCGGCGATCTTCAAACACGGGAATGCGTAATGGTGGACCCGGCGTGGGATGTGAGTAGCTTGCTAGATCTTGCGGCTTTGGATCAAATGAAACCGATCGGCGCTCTGGTGACGCACTATCATCCCGATCACGTCGGCGGCAGCCTGTTCGGTTACAACATTGCAGGCGTGGCGAATCTGATGGAACGTGTGCCGGTAAAGGTTCACGTGAACAAGGAAGAGGCGGACGGGTTAAAGGTCATTACCGGCCTGTCGGAAAATGATCTCGTGCGCCATGAGAGCGGCGACAGCTTGGAAATAGGCTCGCTTAAAATCACCTTTATCCATACGCCCGGGCACACTCCGGGCAGCCAGTGCTTCTTGGTTGATCAACGACTCGTTTCGGGTGACACGCTTTTTATTAATGGTTGCGGTCGTGTGGACCTTCCGGGGAGTGATCCCGTGCAAATGTACGAAAGTCTGACCGGTAAATTAGCGAAGCTCCCCGATGACGTGGCGCTTTACCCAGGTCATAACTATGCCGACAGACCGGCCAGCACTATTGGCCAGGAAAAGCAGAGCAATTATTGTTTGCGTGTTCCCACGCTTGACAAATGGCTCTCATTAATGGGCCGTTAAGACGATGACCGGATTACTTCGTACTGCGCTTACTGCGGCCCTTGCGCGGTGCAGATTCGAATACGGCGCACTTTGAGGTGCGAGTGACGAGAAGGCAAGCAGCTTTTCCGCCCTTTCTGGGAAGTGGTGCCTTAGGGCGTCACGGGCCCGGTAAATCGTTGACGGTTTGATCGGCCTAGAGCCGGCGCGGAATGGCCATCTTAGCGGGGCGCGCCACTATAGACTTGACTTGGTTTTTATGGTATGTTTTGTTGCGAAAGTAACTTATCAGTTCCAAGACAGGAGGTTTTCATGAGCGAAAGTGACAATTCAGGCAACAACGTTATTTTCTTCCTAGTGGGCGGCGCTATTGGCGCAGCCATCGCGTTGCTTTTTGCTCCAAAATCGGGCGCGGAAACACGAGCTCTGCTCAGTGACAAGGCCCGGGAAGGTCGGGAATATCTGGCAACGAAGAGTCAAGAATTGAAAGAGCAGGCGTCTACCCTTGTGGATAAGGGCCGCGACGTAGTGAGCAGCCAAAAAGAACGGCTCTCAACGGCCATCGACGCCGGTCGGCAAGCCTACAGGGAAGAAAAAGATAAGGTGACCTCGCAGGTGTAATGACCTAGAAATAGCTAAGTTATATAGCCCTGCCGCGGCCCCCGCCGTGCAGGCGTTATATGATTTTTTGCGCGTGATCAAGTTAAGCGTTCGGATTTCATGACCAGGCATTTATGAGCCGAGTCATTGCTATACCTTGTTAGATCACGGAAAAAGCGCGTAGCGATCGGCCACGCGCGAAACTCCCACGTATGACAAATTTCTTGTCAGTAACATCCGTAAAGTTACAACGCTATCGTGGAGATTTGATTGTACTCTAATAATCTACTTACGATTTTTGTCGCAATTACCGCCGTCGCTTTTTTGGGACAGGCCGTCGGAGTGCTACTGATCTACCGCCGGATCAGCCAAGCCACGGAACGTATGGTGAAACTCACCGGTGAAGTACGCGAAAAAGTTAGCACCGTTACGGAAAACATAGTGGAGCTGGCCAAAACTTTTAAGCCTATCGGAGAGCATTTGCAAGCGATAAGCGCCAATGCCGTATCTATGTCCAACACCATACGCGCGCGAACCGAGGACCTGGACTATTTCCTGGGTGGAACCGTTGAAATCTTCCGCGGGCAAGTAAACCATCTTAACGAATTCTTGGCGATGACGACGCTTCGGCTGGAGGATACCGCCAACCGGGTCCAGCGCGGCATTATTGCGCCGATTAACGAAATAACCGCTTTGATCAAGGGATTAAGAGCCGGCGTGGCTTTCCTATTTTCCCGCTGGCCGGGAAACAACGTCCGTCGCCCGCCCGCTCCGGACGATGAAATGTTTATTTGACGGCGGGTTTATCACTGTAACCCTCCTCGCTGTTTCTTATCGATCCTCTCCATTTTTAAGACAAGCGGCAAGATGCCGCTTCCACCTTGCAATGCTCTTTTGATCGAACTTAAGAACTCGCAGTTACAATTGTAAGCTCTTGATTGCGAAGGAAGGACCCTGTTTCAAATCGATCCTCTTCATTTTTATGACAAGCGGCAAGATGCCGCTTCCACCTTGCAACCCTCTTTTGATCGAATTTAAGAACTCGCAGTTAAAATGGGAAGCTCTTGAATAGAGAGCGAGGGACCCCAGGCTCTGAGTCCGGCGCGCCCATCACATGGTCCAGCGAAGGAGGATACTTCCCCATGTGAACCCGGCGCCAAAACTCGCCAGCATCACCAGATCGCCTTTCTTGACGCGCTGGTCGGCTTGCGCCTCGGCCAGACAAATTGGGATGGTGGCCGCCGTGGTGTTGGCATAGCGGTCAATATTGATCGCGACTTTAGAGCGGTCCAGACCGAGTCGCTCGGCGGCCGCGTCGATGATACGTATATTGGCCTGGTGCGGAACATACAGGGCCAAATCATCGACCGAGTAATTCCATTTTTTCAAAAGCTCCGATGATATGTCAGCCATGCCGCGAATGGCAAATTTAAAAACCTGTGCGCCGTCCTGATGAACACAGTGCATGTTCTGAGCTACCGTCTCCGCGCTGGCCGGATGCAAGCTTCCGCCGCCGGGCATATTGAGATAACGACCGCCGGCGCCATCCGAGCGTAATAGGCAGTCAATGATGCCTTCTTCGCCGGCTTCCGCAGGTTCGAGTAAAACGGCCCCGGCGCCGTCGCCAAACAAGACGCATGTCGCGCGGTCTTTGAAATCTAGTATAGAGGTCATCACATCGGCGCCGATTACCGCCACGCGTCGGTGTGTGCCGGTTTGTATAAATTGAGCTCCAGTGGACAAGGCATATAGAAACCCAGAGCAGGCCGCCGACAAATCAAATCCCCATGCCTTAGTGGCCCCAATCCGTTCCTGTATGAGGCACGCCGTCGAAGGGAAAAACATATCGGGCGTAACGGTGGCGACGATGATAAGATCAAGGTCCGTAGCGGCAAGCCCGCGCAGCTCCAAGGCACGGCGAAGAGCTTCAACTGCCAGGTGCGAGCAGGCTTGTCCGTTGGCCACAATGCGGCGCTCCACAATTCCAGTGCGCGATCGTATCCACTGATCCGAAGTGTCAACGGTTTTTTCCAGATCGACGTTCGAAAGCCGGTGATCGGGGACGTACATACCGGTGGCGCTGATCTTCGCTTGTCGCAGACAATTTTTCACAATCATGGTCTCCTGTTACAGAAGCCGCGGCCTGGGAGCCCGTGCGACCCCTATTAAACAAAAAGGCTGTAAAAAGGTAATTACCGAAACCACCATTTTAATCGCTATCGACAGGAGATGTCCAGAGAATTCTTCAGCGACGGGCATGAAAAAATTAGCTGGAATTCCCTCTCAGGGGCGCCGCATGGCCTGCGGCAATCGTCCAGACTCCAGGGCCGCTACGCGGTCGGTTTAACCATGCTTCGGTTTAGCGCAATAGTATGGGTAATGACCAGCCCCGACCCGTACGAGCCGGAGCCAAGCAGGTAAAATTCAAAAAGTTGGGGCACTGGAAACCCGTCAAATACCCGCTTGAATAAAGCGTGGAAGGCTACCCCCATAAATAATTTACCCGTTTCAGCACAATAGCATCTTGTTAGTTAAATGGTTATCATGTGCTGTACGTGTACGGATGCTACTGGAGCATACGACGGGGGGAAAAGGCGACCACGTAGCCGCCGTTAAGGCGGCGCATCTTGCGCGGTGAGAGACTGTGCAGCGTCAGTTGGTCGATTCAGACGGTTAGTATTTCCGATGCGTGGTGGTCACTACTTTGTTTGGAGGGGGCGTGACCTCGGCACGATGTAAGCCCCGGGACTAATCGGCATGTCGGTTCGGCCATAACTTAAGACCATCACGAATACATCGTACGGAAATCACACCCGTTTGGAGGTGTAATTAAAACACTGTCTGTGAATGTTTTCCTTGATCATTATTTGGCGGTTGCTTGAAAAGTGTCCTATCTATTACCTGCGATTCCGGCGATGACGCCGATAACCACGCCGGCAATTATCAGCCCGGCCACGGCACCGATAGCGCCAAGCAGGGCGGGAGAGGGTCCCTTTACTTCCCGTAGGTTGGTAATTGTGGAGAAGTCCAGTCTCCGCGAGGTTACTTGGTCGTCTGTCAGTAGCTGCACGACGAGTTCGCGGTCGGTGATCTCAATGACGCGTCCCTCTATTTTTTCCCCGTTGCGCAGATTCACGCGAACTTTGGAGTTGATGCCGGCATTAACAGCCTTCTTTTTTATTTTTGCAATGTCTTTAGGTTTAGCGGAGGATGGGTCAGCCGATGTCATTGACGCGCGGGCGTAACATACCCCGGATCCATTCGGAAGCAGACAAGTCATAATCAGCAAGGCAAGAATTTGTTTTAACATGGTGAGTCCTCCTTTAGGATGAATGAGCAATTTATTTTGCACTAATTCTTTGAGTGACTATCAGCCTTCGCTACGATGCGGCGGCGGCCCCGTGCTTGCAAACTAATGACCAAAAAATATGAGGCGCTAAGTGACCTGTGGAAAGGATTAAATCACTCCTCCCGGTGAGAAGCTGAGTGGTCGGTGCAAATGTTTTCACCGTCGCATGTGATTCCTTGCACGAAGCTCGCGGGTTCGTTGCAAATGGTAATCACTTGGAACGGAATGGTGGCCCGGTTTTTGACTCAATAGCAATGCGGTCTTTATACGGCACGGATTCGTCGTTGGACAAAGGTTTGCCGCCGTCTGTTGTTTGTATTATTGAGGTACTCTAAGAATGAGCGTAATCAAGGTAGGTTAGCCTTCAACGGTGTCGTCGTTATGTAATCACTCGGCGCGCGCCTTGTTTGATTGAGACGCGGATGATTTCTTGCGCGGCGGTCCCCCGTCTCGGCCTCCCCGTCTACCGGCGGCGTTTGACCGTTTGGCGGGCTTTATCCGCCGGCCTGCCCCGGCACGCCAGGCTCGCGCCGGCTCCTTTGGACACGTCAGGCCGATCTCCCGCATAATGGCGTAGATGTAATACAACTCCCAGTACACAATCGGCTTGCCGCTGGTTGTTAATGCCACCGCGACTTGGCGCTCGGGATCCGCCCACGAAAAGATGTTGATGAAGCCCACGTGGCCAAACGCTTGCGGCGTGTCGGGACCATAGAGACCCAACCCGCCCAGCATGAACCCCATCGAATAGCGCAGAGGAAGGCCCAGAGTGAAGTCGAACTCCAGATACGATTGCTCGGACGTCGCCCGACGTATGGTGCGCGGTTCGAAGATCTGCACACCGTCCAGCACGCCACCGTTGAGCAACAACTGGTAGAAGCGACTCAGTTCGTTGGCATTGGTCACCACGTTCGCCGAGGGAATGATGCTGGTAAGGAAACGCGGGTCATTCGAGAGCTCAGCGGCCTCGGTGAAGTCGACGCCGAGCGCGCGTCGGATGATGGTTGACACGGGGAAGAATGGAGCCAGGCCGGTGAAATAGTTCACGGCTACTTTGCTGATATCGCGCGGCTTGACCCCGTAATTCATCCACCGAAAACCGAGGGGCGATAGGATCTCTTCGTCGAGAACCCGGCGAATGGTCCGTCTGGTGACCCGCTGCACAATCTCCGCGAGAATGAATCCGCCGGTGACCGCGTGATAGGCAAGCCGGCGGCCTGGCGCCCAAGCCGGCTCGGCCTCACACAGCCTTTGCAGAATCTTGTGCGGAGTCGTCAGGTATTCGAGCTTCATTTCGTCGAACGGAAGGTTTGGCATGCCGGCGCGATGCGTAAGGACCTGCTCGATGGTGACACGTTCTTTTCCGTGCTTACCGAACTCGGGAATGTATTCGCTCACCGGGTCATCGATGTGCAATAGATGCTTCTGATCGAGCAGGTGTATGACCATCGCAGTGACCGCCTTAGAGGCGGAAAATATGGTGAAGGGCGTGTCAGGCGTGCAGAGGGTCTTACCAGCCTCTAATGAATCCTGAGGTCCGTTGCCGCAGGCATGGCCGATGGACCGGTCGATAAGTACGTGGCCACGACGGCGGACGCACAGTTGTATGGCGGGATGCATACCGCTCGCGTATAGCCGCTCGACTGCCTGCCAAATGTTCGCCACGCCCTGTAAATCGGCGCCTACGGAGCGTGGTTCAACCTCATTCTCCGAGCGCGTGCTCACCGATACCAGAGAATCGGGCACACGACAACGGGTGACCCATGGCATCACGCACATAACCCTTCCTCGTCTTGGCCAGTACCAGAACGAAGGCTCAATGAAAACCCCGACCTCGTCCATGCGTGCACACGTATGGCTCGAGAGTCAAGGCAACCGTTAGCGTAGGAATGATAGAGACAGACCCTTCCGACGGAAGCAACCCACGGTGATGGTGGCTCAGGCTCTAACTGAGAAAGCGGGTTGCCATCTGGATAAGCTTTTTCACACGCTCCGTATAGGGAGGGTAAAATTGTTTCAGAACATCAAACGGCCCCTGGCATAACACGGCTCGCTCATGGGAAAGGTTGCGAAATCCGAAAAAGCCGTGGTAGTTTCCCATACCACTTTGCCCAATCCCACCGAATGGCAAATTATGGTTGGCCAGATGGATCACCGTGCTGTTCACGCAGGTTCCGCCGGCCGTTGTGTTTTTCATGATCAGTTCCACCGCACGGCGATCTTCACTGAAAATATAAAGCGCGAGCGGTTTCTCCTTCCTCTGTATAATCTCCAGAGCCTCTTCCAGCCGGCTGAAGGTGATCACGGGCAAAATCGGTCCGAAGATCTCTTCCTTCATGATCGGAGAGTCCTCGCTGACGTTCACGAGGAGCGTGGGCGAAAGATAACGCTGTTCCGGGTCAGAAACGCCGCCGATCGCGACCTTCGCCCCGGACTGTATGGCCTCCGTCAAAACCTTCATCAACCCCTCATGATGCCCCTTGCTGACCAGGCGGCAAAAATCTCGGCTTTGTTTACGCTGATCTTCGGTGTCGCCAAAGCGCCGGGAGAGCACCTTACGGGCCTCCTCCACAAAACCCTGAAGCCGGCTCTCGTGAATCAGCAGATAATCCGGCGCCACGCAGGTTTGGCCGGCATTGATAAACTTGCCCCACAGCAGGCGCTCGGCGGTTTTTCGCAGGTCAGCCGACGCATCCACAATGACCGGGGACTTGCCGCCCAGTTCCAGCGTGACGGAAGCAAAGTGTTGTGCCGCCGCCTGCATAACGGTCTTGCCGATCCGCGGACTTCCGGTGAAAAAAATGTGATCGAAGGGCAGCTCCAGCAATGCGTCAGAAAGGGCCGAACTTCCCTCGAAAAGAGCGATTTCGGATTCATCAAACGTCTCAGAGATGAACTTCATTAAAAAATGAGCCGTATGCGGAACCTTGCTCGAAGGCTTCAAAATCGCGCAATTGCCCGCGGCAATAGTGGCCACCAGCGGATTGATGAGCAGTTGGAATGGATAATTCCAGGGCGAAAGAATCAAAACTAAGCCTTTGGGTTCATAGCGAACCTCGCTTCTGGTTCCGAAAAGCGCCAACGGCGTTCCCACGCGGACCGGTTTCATCCAACGCTTAAGGTGACGAATGGTATGGTTGATTTCTGATATCGTGGGAAAAACCTCGGTGAGATCTACTTCACCTGGGTTCTTTCGAAAATCCTCGAAAATCGCGCGCTGCAACTCCTCGCGCCGCGCCATAATGGCGCCGCGGAGTTTCTTGAGTTTCTCAATACGCTGCGCCGCGGTGCTTTGCGCGACGTTCCAGCGATTTGCGCGCTGCTTCTTAAAAACGCTTCGATAGTCTTCCATATCTTTATCTCTCCCGATCTAGCCGTCAATTTTTCGGTTGTGCCTAGACTAAGGAAATCCAATATTGTCCCAATGATAGGAGCCTATCAAACTCAGGAACGAAAAGCAACAAACAATTCACCGGCTGGTGCAAGCGATCGGAATACCGCGCGGGCTCGTCTCTCGCGTTGCACTAACACGGTCCGTTTTGTCTTTACTTGCCAACAGGACCTTTTGATTAAAATCCCTCTCTCACCGTGATCAGAGCGCAAAATCTTTAGTAACTACTCAGCCGCGTAGCGGCTGATTGAATTATAGGGGTAGGGAGAACCGATTGGTTTCGGCTCCCCCTCCCTCCGAACCGGACTGGCGGATCTCCCGCATCCGGCTCTCCAGTTGATGGTTCACCTCGTCGAGGATT